>JALTHV010000129.1 GCA_027004315.1 Deltaproteobacteria bacterium | reverse complement strand
GTGCGTGGCTTAAAATGCTCGGATTAGGATAGAAACAGATATGAGATCGAAAAAAAGATCGTGTCCAACTGGTAATTCCCAGATTGTAATCAACATAGAGGAGCCAGAAGAATGCAGGGTAGCACTTGTCGAGAATGGACGTCTCGAGGCCTTTGATATAGAGACCCTTGCCCACACTCAGACAAGAGGTAACCTGTATAAAGGCCGCATTCTCAATATAGAACCCAGCCTCCAGGCGGCCTTTGTCGATATAGGCCTTCCCAAAAATGCCTATCTGTCCCTGGATGATATACACCCTGAATACTATGGATATGCAGAGGACAAGAGGCATATCCATGAGTTTTTGAATAAGGGTCAGGATATCCTGGTGCAGATCGTCAAGGAACAGACCCATATAAAAGGGGCCGCCGTAACGACTTATCTCTCAATACCGGGGAGATATTTGGTACTCATGCCGGGTACCGCCCATGTAGGTGTTTCCAGAAAGATAGAGGATGATAAGGAACGTCAGAGGCTTAAGCAGATCCTGAAAGCATACAATGTGCCTGAAGGTGTAGGACTCATTGCCCGAACGGCCGCCAAGGGGGTCCCCAAGGTAGAGATACAAAAGGATCTCAGATACCTGATGCGGCTATGGAATGACCTAAAGAAAAAGGTCCAATCTGCCAAGAACCCGGCCCTTATCTATAGAGATCAGGATCTGGCGACACGATTCCTGAGGGATTATCTTACGAATAATGTCAAGGAGATCCTGGTAGACCGCCAGGATGCCTACGACAAGATAAAGGCATTTCTTCGTATTATTGCCCCCCGCCAGGTGGCCACTGTACATCTTTACCAGGGTGAGACCCCTATTTTCCTACACTTTGATCTTGAGAGCCAGATAGATCAGGTATATCAGCCCAGGGTAGATCTGCCTTCCGGAGGCTATGTAGTGATAGAACCAACAGAGGCCTTGGTGTCTATAGATGTGAATTCCGGAAAGAATATCAAGGAAAAGCATATAGAGGAGACGGCGCTGAAGACCAATTTGGAGGCCGCAGAGGAGATAGCCAGGCAACTGCGCCTGAGGGACCTCGGTGGCATTATAGTCATAGATTTTATTGATATGCGTAACAGGGCCTACAGACGCCAGGTGGAGAGGCGCACGAGGGAGTGTCTCAAGAGGGATCGTGCCAGGACGGAAATCTCCAGGATTTCACGGTTTGGGGTCCTTGAATTGGTACGTCAGAAGATCCGCTCTCCTGTCCAGTTGGGCAGTTATTCCCAGTGTCCATGCTGTCATGGAAGGGGGATAGTCAGGTCTGTAGAGGCCCTTGCGCTGGCCTACCTCAGGAGAATCAGCGCACATCTGGCAGGTAGTCGTAAGAAAAAAATGGAACAACTGGTATTAGAGGCGCCATCTCAGGTCGCATCATACCTGCTTAATAATAAACGTTCCGAACTCTATACCCTGGAGAAAAATTTTGATGTCGGTATCAGGATAGAAGCCAATCCCGATCTTGGCATGGAGGAACACAGACTCTATCCAAAGACCGGCCAGTAGAAAATTTGTAGTCATTGAGGACCGTAATATGTCTGATAACTATGGAAGTCCATTAGATGAAGTCCCGGGATATATCAAAGACCTTGTCCCTTATCCGCCAGGTAAGCCCCTTGAGGAAGTAGAGAGGGAATACGGGATAAAGGGCCCTATTAAACTTGCCTCTAATGAAAATCCATTAGGGCCATCGCCAAAGGCCCAGGAGGCCATAAGAAAGGCCATATCTTCTGTACACCGCTATCCCGATGGCAGTTGCTATTATCTCAAGGAGAAATTGTCCCAGTTACTTGGGGTGTCCCCTCTGGAGATAGTAGTTGGAAATGGGTCTGACGACCTGATAGATTTCTTGATAAGGGTCTTTATCCGGCCAGGCTGTGAGGTCATAACCAGCAGGCCGAGCTTTTTAGTATACACCAAGATGGTACAGGCCGTTGGAGGGGAGAATGTAGTCATACCCCTTTCAGACTATCATCATGACCTTGAGGCCATATCGCGGGCAGTGACACCAAAGACCCGCCTGATTTTCCTGGACAACCCCAACAATCCTACTGGCACCACCATCTATCGAGAGGACTTCGATGCCTTTCTAAAGGGACTCCCGGATCACCTCTTTGTGGTCATGGATGAGGCCTATATTGACTTCGCAAGGACTAAACAGACACCAAGGGGAACAGACTATGTCAGGCAGGACAAGAGGGTGATAGCCCTTCGGACCTTTTCAAAGTCATATGGCCTTGCCGGTCTGCGAGTAGGCTATGGGGTGATGGACAAAAGAGTGGCAGAGTATCTGGACCGGGTGCGGCAGCCTTTTAATGTCAATAGCCTGGCCCAGACAGGGGCGCTTGCGGCCCTGGATGACCATGAGCATCTTGATAAGACGCTTGATACCGTGTGGCAGGGCATGGATTTTCTCACAAAGGCCCTTGAGGAACTGGGATGCAGGGTGATGCCCAGTGAGACCAACTTCGTATTGGCGGACATAGGCAGGGATGCCAGGGTGGTCTATGAAGATATGCTCAGGGAAGGGGTCATCATACGGACAATGAATATCTATGGTCTCCCCAACCATATCCGGATTACCGTGGGCCTGCCCGAGGAAAATTCACGCTGTATTGAGGCCCTGCGAAAGGTGCTGGGCCAGTAGAGTGATCCTCAGGTACTTGTTCACGTCCCGGCCAGCGGTAACCTTTTTCAGGGTTTCGGGGTAACCGTTCACATTCCCTCCGTCCAGTGGTAGCATTTTGAAGGGTTTCAGGAGCATCGCCTGATGCACAGATCAGGGCCTCTGCCTATTAATCCGCACTGAAACCCTTCAAAATGCTACCACTGGACGGAGACATGAACGGCTGCAACAGGGAAGGTGAAGGGTTACATCCTAAGAAAGGCCTCAGGGTCCACGGCATAAAAAAGGATATTTGGAATGACTCAAGACCTCATCTCCAACAGATTGGCAGGCTACACGCCCCTTTCCCGGTCCTACAAGGGGGTATTTCCATTCAGGATTGCCACGACCTCCTATATCTATCCTGACTATATCTTACCAAATGTGAGGATGTTGGCTCCCTATTTAGACGAGATAGAGCTGATACTCTTTGAGGCGAATCCCGAAGATGGTCTTCCGGCCAGGGATGATATCATGGCCTTGTCACAGATAGGTCTGGGACAGGAAGTCAGCTATAATGTCCATCTCCCCATCGATATCTTTCTGGGAGATCCCGACCCCAGGGTCCGGGGCTATGGCGTAGATATAGTCAGAGAGATCATTGGACTGACCAGTCCACTCAATCCCTCAAGCTATACCCTCCACCTGGAATCCAAGGGGCATGACGGCCATCATTATATAGACATCGATAGATGGAGGGCACGCCTCTCAAAGAGCATTGAAGAGATCCTCCAGACCGGCATCGCACCGAGGCAGATCTCTATTGAGACCCTCGATTATCCTCTTGGTGAGATAGATGGGATTATTGAGGGACTCGATCTCTCGGTCTGCCTCGACCTTGGCCACCTGATCCTGTACGGCCGCTCGATTGAGGACTATGCGGCCAGATACCTCAACAGGGCCACTGTCATCCACTTACACGGGGTAAGGGATGGCCTTGCCCACCTGTCGCTGAATGCCCTGGATGGGGGTCAGGTTGATGCCATCCTGGCAATTTTTGGTAACTTCAGCGGCACCGTCTCCCTTGAGGTCTTCTCTATTTGTGACCTGATGTCCTCGCTTGAGTGTTTGGAAAGACACTGGATGACGTGCCGTCGTAACCGTAACTGTTCACATTCCTTCCGGCCAGTGGTAGC
>JALTHV010000128.1 GCA_027004315.1 Deltaproteobacteria bacterium | reverse complement strand
TTTTTTCAGGGTTTCAGTGCGGATTAATAAGCAGAGTGCCCTGATCTTGTGCATCAGGCGATGCTCCTGAAACCCTGAAAAAAGGCTACCGCTGGCCGGGGGAATGTGAACGGCTCCGGAGCGCAGCGGAGGAGAACAGAGAGGGTCCTATGCTGCAAAAACCTTAGAAAACAAAGGGCGAAAGCATGTTGGAAAAAGAAGCACCCTGTGGTCGGTTACATCGAACTTGCCAGGACTTATTGAGAACTTACCAGCCTACAGACCAATAGACTAAAATGCCACATAAAGACACCCATAGCACAGGATTACCCGTCGTGGAGATCCAGAATCTGACCAAACGATTCGGGGACAGAGAGGCAGTAGGTGGCATCGATCTCTCTATATATCCCGGAGAGTGTCTGGGACTGCTTGGCCCTAACGGGGCAGGAAAGACCACCACCATAAATATACTCCTTGGACTTGTCCGGCCCACCTCTGGGGAGATCCATGTCTTTGGTGAACCCATCCCAAAACGGCTGAGGCATATAAAATTGAGGATAGGGGTAGTACCACAGTCAGACAACCTGGACCCCGACCTGACTGTGCTGGAAAACCTCATCACCTATGCCGCATACTATGGGATAGGCCGCTCTACAGCCAGAGACCGCGCAGAGGATCTCCTCCAGTTCTTTGCCCTAAAGAACCGAAGTAACGAGATTATACAGCACCTGTCAGGCGGTCAGCGGAGACGGCTCCTCTTGGCAAGGGCGCTGGTAAATAGGCCGAAACTGCTCATCCTCGATGAGCCCACCATAGGCCTTGATCCCCAGGCCCGATACCTGATATGGGAACGTCTTGAGGCCCTGAGGCTGCAGGGTACTACCATGCTCCTTACCAGTCACTACATGGAGGATGTATCCCGCCTGGCAAACAGGGTGTCCATATTGGATGGAGGGAAAGTAGTTGCAGAAGGAGACCCTAAGAAGATGGTAGTAGATATGATCGGTCTGGAGGTATTCGAGGTAGTAGACACCCCGGAAGGGCTTGATAGACTGGAAAAGAGCATATCCTCCTGCAATGTGGACACCGAGAGGGTGTCAGACAGGTTGTTTATATATAGGCGTGATTCATGCCCTGAGCTTGAGACCCTGGCAATAACCCACCACCATGTCAGCAGACGACCTACGAATCTGGAAGATCTGTTTTTGAAGTTGACAGGAAGAATATTGAGGGAAAGCTGATGGGACTGCTATTTTTTAAGGTATGGCTGAGAAATGCCAGGGTCTGGCGGAAGTACGTGCTGTCCAGCCTGATAGGGAACCTAGGCCAGCCGGTCCTCTTTCTCCTGGCCATGGGATATGGACTCGGTAGAGAGATCCCACAGATAGAGGGGCTTACCTATCTCCAGTTCATAGCCCCGGGGCTGGTGGCCTCAGCCGTCATGTACAGCGGTTCCTTTGAGACCATGTATGGCTCCTATACCAGGCTTACTACCCAGCGGACCTATGAGGCCATCCTCATGACACCTGTAAGCGTGGAAGAGCTTGCCCTTGGAGAGGTGGTCTGGGGGGCGACCAAGGGCCTCATCTCAGGCCTCATAATGCTCATAAGCCTCCCTCTCTTTGGTGTAATCCCCTCTGTCTGGACCCTGGCCCTCATCCCTATACTCTTTCTTGAAGGGGTCCTATTCGCGGCCCTGGGGCTCATAATGACTGCCCTGGCCAGTGACTATGAATTCTTCAATTACTTTACTTCGCTCTTTATAACGCCCCTATTCCTGTTCTCCGGTATCTTCTTTTCCCTAAAGGCCATGAATCCGACCATACAGAGGATCTCCTTGGCCCTACCCCTGACCTATGCAGTAAATCTGTCTCGTATGCTCTGTTATGGCCGGATTGGGCCTGACTGGCTAATCAGTGTAGTGGTTGTCGCAATTTTATCTTTCTCCTGTGCATGGATTGCCATTGTACTTATCAGACGGAGACTTATACTGTGACCCTGAAATATCTGCTTAGGGGAATAGAGGATACCAATACCCTGGGAAGGTGCCTTTCAGAATCAGTCAGACCAGGAGATATCCTCCTTTTGTCAGGTGACCTGGGGGCAGGCAAGACCTGTCTGACTAAGGCCATAGCATCCGGCCTTGGGATAGAGGAACGGGAGGTGACAAGCCCTTCCTTTACCATAATTCACGAGCACCTGAATGGTCGCCTTCCCCTGATCCATGTAGACCTCTACCGCCTTGGCCGACATGCAGATATCACTGAGATCGGGCTTGAGGAGTATATTAATGGAGAAAACCTGGTAGTCATCGAATGGGCTGACTACCTCGATGGACCTTTACTGGAGCAAGGGCTTAGGATAGACTTACGCCTTATCGATGAAAAGGTCAGGGAGGCATGCATAACTGGCAGGGCAGATATCTGGAAAGAGAGGCTCTTAGAACTTGATGGGTGTATGGGTAAAAAATAGTTTCATTGGCATGAAAGTTTGGACAGTGAGGAAATAATCCCAGATGAAGGCACTAGTTCTCAGCGGAGGTAAGGGGACGAGACTACGGCCCCTTACCTACACGATGGCAAAACAGCTTGTCCCAATAGCCAACCAGCCGATACTGGGATATGTAATGGGACATCTCTCGCAGGCAGGCATAGAGGAAGTAGGTGTCATAGTCGCACCGGAGACCCAGAGGGAAGTACGGGAGTATCTAAAAGATGGCAAAAAATGGCAATTCAAGATCACGTACATCCTGCAGGAACAGCCCCTAGGTCTTGCACATGCAGTGAAGATAGCGCAGCCCTTTCTGGGGAGTTCCCCTTTTGTCATGTATCTGGGCGACAACCTGCTGGGATCAGGCATCTGTGATGCCATAGACCACTTCAGGGCAGAACCCGCAGATGCACTCGTCTTTCTGAAGCATGTCCCAGACCCCACTGCCTTCGGAGTGGCTGAGTTGGATGAAAGAGGAGGGATAAAGAGGCTTATTGAGAAACCCAAGGACCCTCCATCAGACCTCGCCCTCGTTGGGGTATATCTCTTTACTCCCAGGATTCACCAGGCGATCTCGTGCATCAAGCCGTCGTGGCGGGGCGAGCTAGAGATTACTGATGCCATCCAGGCCCTCATAGAGATGAGGGCCAGTGTGAGGGGAGAGATCCTCAAAGGCTGGTGGCTGGATACAGGAAAAAAGGATGACTTTCTGGCTGCCAATACCGTAGTGTTGGACGAATATACCAAGCGAGATATCCAGGGAGAGGTTGATAGCAAAAGCCACGTTGAGGGGAGGGTCTATATCTGCAGAGGGGCAAAGGTGATAAGAAGTGAGGTACGCGGACCAGTAATTATAGGACCGGAGGCAGAGATTGTCGACTCTTTTATAGGACCTTTTTCCAGTATTGGTAAGGGCAGTCGCATATCGAATTCTGTAATAGAGCACATCGTTATTCTGGAACAGGCCGTGGTGGATGGAGTAGGGAGGATCGAAGACAGTCTCATAGGAAGGCATGCCAGAGTCACTAAGGGGCAGAGACACACCGAGGCCCTGAGGCTGATGATTGGCGATCATTCTCAGGTGGAGATATAGGGATTTGGTGATTTAGGAAGGGTGGAGATATGGAACAAAAAAAATTTAAAGATGGGTGCATACCCGATGCATACATAAGGAATTTTTCCAGGTACCTGGATGAAAGGGGCTGGCTGTGCGAACTCTATCGACACGACGAGTTGGACCCCGGGTCTTATCCCCGTATGGCATATGCCTCTTTGACCCTCCCGGGGATAATAAGGGGGCCACATGCGCACAAGGGACAGACTGACCTCTTCTGTTTTATAGGCCCTGGTAATTTTAAGCTCATCCTCTGGGACAATCGGCC
>JALTHV010000127.1 GCA_027004315.1 Deltaproteobacteria bacterium | reverse complement strand
GCGTAAGTTATCAATAAATCCTGGCAACTTCGATGTAACTGATCACAGGGTGCTTCTTTTGGAAACGATTTGCGTTAGCCCTGTAGTTTTCTTGGTTTTTGCAGCATTGGAAACCCTGGCTCCGGTCCCTGGCCAGCGGTAGCCTTTTTCCAGGGTTTCAGTGCGGATTAATAGGCAGAGTGCCCTGATCTTGTGCATCAGGCGATGCTCCTGAAACCCTGGAAAAAGGCTACCGCTGGCCAGGGGGGATTCTGGACGGACTTTTGGTTCAAGTATAGTTACCTGGAGTCCTAGACATTGAAACGGAAGTTTATAATATCACCGTCCTGGACCAGATATTCTTTGCCTTCAAGCCTCACCTTTCCTGCCTTTTGGGCGCCAGAATAGTTGCCATAGGCCATAAGATCTTCATAGGAGACTACTTCTGCCTTTATAAAACCCCTTTCTATGTCAGAATGTACAGCACCAGCGGCCCGTTGGGCAGGGGTATCCAGACGAATTGTCCAGGCACGGACCTCATCTTTTCCAACAGTAAAGAAAGAGATGAGGCCCAGGAGTCGATAGGATTCTCTGATCAGACGAAAGGTAGCTGGTTCCTCCAGGCCCATATCTTCTCTGAATAGTCCCGCATCTTCCGGCGATAGCTGGGCCAGCTCCATCTCAAGCCGTCCCTTGATCTCTATAAAGACGACACCTTTTGGGAGTCTTAGATCTGTGGTACCAAGCCCTACTTCATCTCCACTGTTAAGGACCAGGATACAGGGCTTTGCAGAGAGAAAGGCATAGCCCCTGAGCACAGGGGACTGGGCTATCTCAGGATAGGCCCTTAAGGCCTCTCCCTCTTCCAGGATCGTATAGGCCTCTTTCAGGAGCTCAAGCTCCTTAGGATCACCCTTTCTGGCCCTGGCAATCTCTTTTTTTAGCCTCTCCATCCTCTTTTCGACGGCGATGAGATCAGCAAGGACAAATTCGGACTCCAGGGCATCCAGGTCATCTGCCGGCCTGGGAGGCTCACCGGCCCGTTCGAAATTCCGGACCACGTGCACCAAGGCATCCACAGGATGGATGAATCTCATGAATTCATCCATTGAAGAATCTATATCTTTTTTGACAGAGACAGTCCCGCCTATATCCACATAGTGTACCCGTGCAGGTGTAGTCTTTTTGGGTTCATACATGGACGAGAGCCTATCTAAACGGCCATCCGGCACCTTTACAACGGCAAGATTTGGGTCTTTCTTGCCCCCCTGATATGCAGAGGTCTCTGCCGTACTCCCTGTAAGGGCATTGAATATGGTGGTCTTACCAGATCCTGGCAGACCGACTATTCCTAATTTCATTTACTGTCTATCTTTCGTCTTCTGACTGAAGACATGGAGTAGGATCTCCCTTAATCTTGTCCAAGGCATGCCTGAGTATGGGGAGTACTATCTCCATTCCCTGCTCTACAGCCCGGGGACTGCCAGGAAGGTTGATGATAAGGGTCTCGCCCCGAACTCCGGAGATCCCCCTTGAAAGCATGGCCCTTGGTGTAGATTCAAGCCCCCTGATACGAATGGCCTCATTGATTCCGGGGATCTCCTGTCTTATGACAGACCTTGTAGCCTCGGGCATGACATCTCTGGGCGCCGGCCCGGTCCCACCAGTAGTCAATATGACATCCAGGGCGACCTCATCTATCCATTTAATCAGGATCCCCCTGATATCCTCTTCTTCGTCCGGGAGTATCTTGTATAGGAGTACCCTATACCCATGCTGCTCCAGGAGATGAGAGATCAGAGGCCCGGATTCATCAATCCTCTCTCCGCGGACGGCGCTGTCACTCACAGTAAGGACACCGGCAGTGTATGCCATCTCCTCCTAACTCTTTTCCTTCTTGGACTGGGAAATGATCTTTTCTACCAGATTTGCCGGCACCTCCTCATATTGATATTCTTCTATGGTGAATGTACCACTCCCGGCAGTCATGGCATTGAGATCGAGTGTATAGCGTTGTATCTCTGCCTGGGGTACCAGTGCCACGACGGTCTGCCTGCCTTGCCCTGGTTCCATGCCTATAACCTTGCCCCGCCTGCTGTTAATATCACCAATTATGTCCCCAACGGCATTATCGGGCACAGTTATAGTAAGTTTCATAATGGGTTCGAGGAGGGTAGGAGTAGCCTCCAATACACCCTTTCTGAAGCAGTGCATGGATGCTATCTTAAAAGCTATCTCAGAGGAATCTACCTCATGGGATTTCCCATCGTAGAAACGTACTTTTACATCCACAACCGGATATCCGGCAAGGGGCCCGGACTGCATGGCCTCATTGACTCCCTTTTCCACTCCGGGGACAAAATTCCTGGGTACGTTCATTCCCACAAGTGCCTCCTCGAATTCAAATCCCTTACCCCTTGGCATAGGGGTGATATCGAAGTGGACCTCTGCAAACTGTCCGGCACCACCAGTCTGCTTCTTATGTCGATAGATAACGCCTTTTCTCTCTTTCTTTATGGTCTCACGATATGGAATACGGGGAAGGGCCAGATCTACATGTACACCAAATTTCCTGGCCATTTTTTCTACAGTGCTATCTATATGGATCTGTCCATTTCCTGAGAGTAGGAGTTCTTTTGTCTGTTGATCACGCCATACCTCGATTGCAGGGTCCTCTTCCTGGAGCCGTCCCAGGACCTGGGTGATCTTTTCTTCATCTCCCCGGCTCTTAGGCCTGAGGGCATAAGTCAGGGATGGCCTCGGTAACACCACAAACGGGTAAGTTATCGGACTCGCAGGATCACAGAGGGTATCGCCAGTAGCAGTCCCCTTCAATTTTGCTATTGCAACTATCTCTCCAGGAGCCGCTCCTTCCAGAGGCCTCTGTGCCTTGCCCTCCATGGTAAATATCTGGCCATAACGCTCGGATATCTCTTTGCTGGAGTTATAGAGTGTACCATCAGGTCTTAGTGTGCCGGAATAGAGCCTGAGTATAGACAGACGCCCTGTATACGGGTCTGTAAGGGTCTTGAAGACAAGACCGGATACCGGTGCATCGGGAACAGGATCCCTGGTTATCTCCTTTCCATCCTTGGGATCGGTGCCAGAGATAGGCCCTTGTTCGTCAGGTGAGGGCAGAAATTTGACAATGAGATCGAGGAGGACACTACTGGCTATGTTTTTTGTAGCAGAACCGCAGCAGACCGGCACAAAACCACCCTTCGCTATGCCCTGTCTCAGGCCAAAAATGATCTCATCAGGGGTAAGCTCTTCACCCTCTAAAAACTTCTCAAGCAAGGTGTCGTCGGATTCTGCGGCATACTCAATCAGATTGTTCCTTGATTTTTCTACTTCGTCCTGTAGATCGGATGGGATATCAATGGACTTGGCCTTGCCACTTTCGTCAGGGTTGAACTCAAAGGCCTTCATCTGTATAAGATCTACAATGCCTCTGAATTCCTCATGCGCCCCTATTGGCAGAGAGACCGGAACGAGTCTCAGGCCCAGGGCCTTTTCTACCGCCTCTACGGCCTTTTGGAAATCTGCCCTCTCTTTATCCATTTTATTGACAGACATTATGATAGGAAGGCCTAAGTCCTTGACCATGGACCAGATCTTCTGCATCTGTGGTTTTACCGGATCTACAGCGTTTATCACAAACAGGACATTATCAGACACCCTAAGGGCTATTTTGGTCTCAGCAAGGAAGTTGTCATCGCCTGGGGTGTCTATAAGATAGATCTTGCTCTTCTTCCAATCCACATGGTGAAAGGCCGTGCCGATCGAGATGTGGCGTCTGATTTCTTCAGGTTCAAAGTCTAACACTGAGGACCCGTTATCTACCTTGCCCAGAGATGAGGTTACCTTGGCAGTGAAGAGCATGGCCTCAGCCA
>JALTHV010000126.1 GCA_027004315.1 Deltaproteobacteria bacterium | reverse complement strand
AAGGCCGTATGCCATTAATAGTCTAATCTATTCTTCTTCGCCAAACTGTTCTGACTCGGTCTTACCAAAGCCAGGTACACCATACATGGTAGTACTGCCGGAGGAGAAAAACTCCAGTTTTCCCTCTCTTACCAGCTCATTGGCCGCATTTTTTACCTCACGCGGCTTGGCATCAGAATCCGCTTTGTATAGATCCTTTATGTACATCTTTGACTTGAACTTTGCCTTTTTAGTGGCAAATTCCAGGATTTTCTTTTTTAGTTCTTCCTTGTCTACTGCCATAATAGTACCTCATCTATTAGAGATTATCGGTATGTGAACTCCACTTAAACTGCGTAGTTGTATGATATGTATCATATGCAAGGCGGTAGTCGTCAATAGACTTTTCTGAGAAAGGAATGTCACATTTCTCATAGAAACGTTCCCAACCAATCCTTGCCGCCCAATCGCCTAGACGCTCATACTTATGTGCATCCTTCGCATAGGTCTCGACTATCCTCTTGACGACCTTGGTCACTGAAGGCCAACGGGGAGGCTCATTGGGGATATAGGGAATAATCAGTTTGGAGAACTTGGGGGTGGTAATACGGTTAGAGATCTTTCCACCTACCAAGATAGCGACACCATCACCTTGTGCATCAGCCAGAGGCATTGCCGGGCACATAGTGTAACAGTTGCCGCAGAACATGCACCGATTCTGATTTACACGGACAGTCTTGACCTTTTTGCCATCGATCTCCACAGTAGCGGGCTTAACGGCCCCAAGAGGACAGGCAGCTACTGCCAAGGGAATTTCGCAGACACTGCCGATACGGTCGTCCTCGACAAATGGGGGCTTTCTGTGAACGCCCAGCATAGCTATATCTGAGCAGTGGACAGCTCCACACATATTGAGGCAGCAGGCCATTGAGATACGCAACTTGGCCGGGAGTTTATGGCTGCCGAAATATTCAAAGATCTCATCTGCAGTGGACTTGACCAGACCCGATGCATCTGTAGCCGGAGTATGGCAGTGTATCCAGCCCTGGGTATGGACAATATTGCTTATGCAGGCACCAGTGCCTCCGATGGGAAGTTTGTAAGATCCTCCAGGATGCTTGAAACTCTTTAGAAAATCAATAAGATCCTTTAAGGTGCCCTCATCTGTGACATGGAATTCTAGATTGTTCCGGGTGGTCCAACGGGCAACGCCTCCAGAATACTTGTCTGCTATATCGCAGATCTCACGCATCAGGTTGGTGGTGAGGATACGGGGCAGACCACAACGCACCACATAGCAGACATCGCCGCTCTCACTGGTATACTTTATAACACCAGGCTGGACGAACTCGTGGGTCTTCCACTCGCCATAATTTTTCTTGATCACCTCGGGAAAGAATTGGGCAAAGTGTGGTGGGCCAAGGTCCGTAAGGCGGTTCTGCATGGGCTTTTTAGGATCGTAATTCTTATCCGCAAAGTCCGGATCATAGGGTTTCTCCATCAACTCTGATACATCATAGCCTATATCGTCTTTATACATTGAACTATCTAACATCTCTTTACCTCCTGTTGAACTCGATTAAGCGGCATGTTTTTTGCGGAATTCTGCAAGATCACGCTTCCAACCACCTGGGACCTCATCCTCACCCCAGAAGACGTACGGATTGGAGCGGGGTTCTTTGACCATCTGCGGAATGGGCTTACGTTTAGTCACCCTAAGAAATGTCGGAAGGCCCTTGCGTTGAATAAGCTCACCCACACGCTCCCTGTTCCTGCCTTCTTCCATCCACCAATCCCATACCAACTCGGTATATTCCTTAAGTTCCGTGTAGGGATACTCCATCTTAATAAATGGAATGATAAGAGTAGCGAGCTGTGCACCTTCAAGGATCGGCGCCTTTGCCCCAGCCAGTATGGTAGCACCTACATCGAGACCAGGCCGCAGGGCCGCAGGCATTACATTGATGCAGTGCATGCAACGGGTACACTCGCGATTATCAATCTTTAGCTCCTTGCCATCCCAATACATACACTTAGTAGGACAGAGATCTATAACTTCCTTCTGGATGTCAAAGGGACCCCAGTCACGATCGGAAAAGGCGCCTGCATTGGGCTTTAATTCACCATGTACATAGGCCTGGACCGCCTTCTGATCAATACGGATCTCGTCCCTCCATGTGCCGATGATGGGGCAACATGACCGGGCAATTGCCGCTACGCAGTCATTCGGACATCCGGAGATCTTGAATTTGTATTTGTATGGAAAGGCCGGCCGGTGGAGCTCGTCTTGATAGGTCATAGTCAGGTCATAGCAGATGGCCTGGGTATCCAGACAGGAAAATTCACAGCGTGCCTTACCAACGCAGCAGGAAGGCGTCCTCAGGTTAGAGCCAGAACCACCAAGATCCATGTCGAACTGGTGAGTCAGATCGAAAAAGAGAGGCTCTAACTGGTCGGTTGAGGTTCCAATCATGACCATGTCACCTGTCGAGCCGTGGAAGTTAAATACACCGCTTCCGCGATGGTCCCACATATCACAGAGCTTACGTAGAAATTTGGTAGAGTAAAATTTGCTTGCCGGCTGATTGACACGGATAGTATGAAAGTGGGCAATGGAAGGGAATTTATCCGGAACGTCTGAGTAACGTCCAATAACCCCACCACCATATCCAAAGACACCTACAATACCACCGTGTTTCCAATGAGTCTCTTTGTCATTGTAAGAAAGCTCAAGTTGACCCAGAAGATCAAGACAGGCCTGAGAGCCAGAATCCCCTCTCGTCTGTAGATCATCCGCAAAACTCGTCCATGGGCCTTTTTTCAGCTCATCGACCATCGGCGTATCATGTTTCTTGAGATCTGCCATTTAGTTCTCCCTCCTTAATAAAGTGTTGTTTACATAAATTTAGAGCGAATTATCAAGACATATAATCCAAGATCCCTCTTCTTAGGATACCCAAAACTGTAACAATAAAAAATAAACTCTCATTCAATAAAATTTAAATATTCTCTAATACATCGTTTGTATAATATCTTTTTGCTTTACTTGTCAAGCCCCAAAATACCGATTCAGAGAATCCAGGCCTATGTCATTTTCTGAATGGTTTTTTTGAGCAAATTATCTATCTAGCTTGACCGGTTTGAAAGGAAAAATTACTCTAACGTATAGTTAGGGGCTTCTTTTGGAAAGGATTTGCAGTAGCCCTGTAGGGCGAGAGCATGTTGGGAAAAGAAGCACCCTGTAATCGGTTAAGATAGTTGCAATCAAACAGGCATATATGATGACTTCGTAAAAAATCAAAAATATCATGCAAAAACGCAAAGTCTTTTCTCTAACAGTAATAGATTGCCTTTACGAGCTTTGCGCCTTTGCGTGAGAAAAAGACTTTTTCGAGGACATCATATGTAAGAGAGACAAAAATGGAATATTGTGACTTGCATACCCATACCACGGCCTCAGATGGCTCTGATTCACCTGGTGAGGTCGTACGATTTGCAGCAGAATTAGGCCTTGCAGCAGTTGCGATCACTGACCATGACACCGTGGCAGGCCTTCCGGAGGCCTTTGATACAGGTAAAAGTCTTGGAATAGAGGTGCTGCCTGGCATGGAGTTGAGTGTCAAGATAGCCCATGGGACCCTGCACATCTTAGGATATCTCTTTAATCCGGATTCATCTGCATTGAAAGAGGCGCTAAAAAGGGTCCAGTCTGCAAGGGCAAGGCGAAATCCCCTGATCCTGGAGCGTCTTGAGAAACTGGGTCGCCCGGTGGCTTATGGAGAGCTGGAAGAGATGAGCAAGGGAGGCCAGATCGGACGTCCCCATATTGCAAGGGCCATGCTAAACCGTGGCTATGTGAGGTCTATAGGTGAGGCATTTGCCCGCTATCTCAAGAAGGGCGCCCCTGCATATGTCC
>JALTHV010000125.1 GCA_027004315.1 Deltaproteobacteria bacterium | reverse complement strand
CCCGTGGAGTACATATAAAGACAGGCTCTGGTGTCAAAGAGATACTCGGTACAGATGGAAAGGTATCTGCTGTGGAGCTTCAAAATGGAGAAAAGCTTGAAGCTGATGCAGTCATTTTATCTATGGGTTATAGGCCAAATACAAAATTGGCCAAGGATGCAGGCATAGAGATAAATAAGGCCGGATTCATAGAAGTAGATGAATATATGAGGACAGACAAACCAGATGTATTCGCGGTCGGTGATTGTGCTGAAAAGAGAGACTTTATTACCAGAAAATTGAGCTATGTTATGTTGGCCTCAGTTGCTTGTGCAGAGTCCAGGGTTGCAGCTATAAATCTCTATAACTTGTCTACTCTAAAGACATTCAGTGGAACAATCCCTGTATTCTTTACAGCTATTGGTGACAATGGTTTCGGTGCGGCAGGTATCACGGAAAATATAGCCAGAAAAGAAGGACTTGATATAGTCACTGCCACATTCCAAGGTATGGACAGACACCCTGGGAAACTCAGTGGCATGCATCTACAGACTGTAAAGCTAGTGGTCTCAAAGAGGTCTGGCATAATACTGGGAGGAAGTGTTATGGGAGGTCAGAGTGCAGGAGAGCTTGTTAACCTTATTGGAGTTGTTATTCAGAACAGGATGACTGCAAATTCTGTCTTTACGACCCAGATGGGAAGTCATCCTCTGCTTACAGCATCTCCAGCTGCATATCCTCTAATTAAGGCCGCTGAAATTGCACTGGGGGAAATTGGGTAGTCACAATCATAGATTATACAGCGGCAGAGTTTGCCAAAGTTGCGTAGGGGCGGTTCTTAGTCTGTAACCGATCATGAGGTACTGTGATCGCTTACCTTAAATTCGCCCCTATTTAATCCACAGATTTCGTAGATTACACGGATTACTCTAATTGATACTTGCCGTGGGGTAATTCATCAAATTTTTCTACTGAGGCACAGAGGACACACAGAAAGAGTGCTTCGGATTGTAACTGTTCACATTCCCTCCCCGGCCAGCGGTAAGCATTTTGAAGGGCTTCAGAAGCATCGCTTGATGCACAAGATCAGGGCACTCTGCCTATTAATCCGCACTGAAGCCCTTCAAAATGCTTACCGCTGGCCGGGGACGTGGACGGTTGCAACAGGAGGGGTGTGAACGTTTACATCGGATTAAGGCAGAGATAGTGAAATTATGAAGATTCTTGATGATTTGCTTTCTATACAGGACTTTGATACCCATGTGAAGGACATACGCCAAGGCATATTCCATACAGGGGTCTTGACTCGAAACTGTGGTCTGGCAGCAACTCTGCCGCGAGATAGCCTACGGCAAGAGGCGCCGATGGTGGAAAAACCAGGATTCTTGCTGGACAAAAGTCCTCTGGAACTTGCCCGCATGGCCTATTCCCAGAAACTTCTTGAGGCGGTTATTGGCATGGCCACCATCAATTCGCTCCTCAAAATCGATATAGATTCCTGCATAGAGCTAAATGCTGCCGAACTCATTTTGGAAAAAGGCGCAGGCAAAAGGGTAGCTATTGTGGGACACTTCCCATTCATCCCCAGGGTCCGTGATCATTCAAGGGAACTCTGGGTTATTGAAAAAAATCCAAGGGAAGGTGATCTTGGTGAATCTGAGGCAGACAAATTTATTCCTCAGTCAGATGTTGTAGCCATAACAGGCACTGCCTTAACGAACCATACGCTCGAGCACCTGCTTGAACTCTGCAGCCCGAGTGCCTATGTGATCTTGCTGGGCGATACAGTGCCCCTCTCTCCTATCCTTTTTGACTATGGTGTAGATGCCTTATCTGGTACGAAAGTAATCAATCCAGAGCTTGCTCTTCGATGCGTCAGCCAGGGGGCAAATTTCAGACAGATTAAGGGAACAAGACGCCTGACTATGACGAGGTAAAAAATTAGCAGACAAGTACCATTCACGTCCCCGGCTAGCGGTAGCCTTTTGAAGGGTTTCAGTGCGGATTAATAGGCAGAGTGCCTTGATCTTGTACATCAGGTAATGCTCTACCGCTGGCAGGGGACGTGAACAGTCACATTATCCCGGGTCTCCGGAGCACCGGAGACCCGGGTGTTTTGCTCGACCCTTATCCCAAATTATATCTTTTGGGATCCTGACTCGAGTTCCTGGATGCGTCTGTTTATAGCATCAAGTTGTCCCTTTATGGCATTGGCTTCGTCTCTGAGCATATCGACTTCGTCTCTGGGATTTGTAGTATAAGGGCTCCCGTAAGAGGGATAATAGGATGCCCCATACCACCCCCTAATGGGATAAACTCCACCACGTAGTAAGCCGAAGCCTCTTCTAAAACCGCGACCTCCACCAAAACCAAAACCCGGCCTGCCATAAACCATCCCTGAGGGATTACAGTACCCCCGACCTCCTCCGGTCATGGGCCCTGCACCCATTGGTCCTGTTCCATCGAATCCTGGCATTATAATACACCTCCTTTTTTTTAAAACTTACCGCTCCAGCCATGGCGACGGCGTCCTCTTGCTCTGGGCGGCATATCAAAATGACCGCCTTCAATCCTGAGTATTTTCCCCATAACCAGGGCATCGGCAACAATAGCCCTTGCCTCAGCCAGAACCCTCCCAAAGGTCTGTCGTGAGACATTCATTATCTTGGCCGCTGTCTCCTGATCCAGACCTTGAAAATCTTTTAATTTGATTGCTTCAAGACCTTCTATCGGGAGGACAACTTCATTTTTTCCCCAAGGAGGTACCTTGTTGGGAATAAAGGCCTCAACAATGGGACGTCCCTGAACAAATCTGGGTTTCCTCGGCCTTGGCATCTCTGCCTCCTGTTATGAGCCTATGCCTATAAAATAATTCTCTTTGTGGAATAGTCAAGAGTTTATTTTAGGCATATGCTCAAATTTGTATTATCAACCACCTGGAGCGGATTTCTACCTTTGTTCTCTAGCTGAATCTTACTTCCAGCCTGTCTGAGTTAAAGCAGATTCCCATAACGAGCCAGGATTCCATTTATTACCTTTTTGCCCGAGTTGAAGGCCGCCATAATGGTGCCCTTTTGAATTGCCAGATCTCCTGCCATGAACAATCTGGGTATATTACTTTCGCCATATTCATCGATTACCGGCCTATTTTTATCGACTTTTATCCCTAGTCTCTCAAGAAATACCTTAGGAGTCATGCCTCCAAGGCAATAAAATATGGCGTCATAGTCTATATTTTTTCCATTTTTAAAAATTACCATGACCTTATCTCTTTGTGCCTCTAGACCTTCTATGTCTGTCGCCATCATCGTGTTGATGGTGCCCTTGTGGACACATTCATTTATATTGCTTAGGTTGACTTCATTCAGACGGAAAAATTCAGGACGTCTATAGGAGAGAGTTACGTCATTATATTTTGATAAGAGACATGCTGTCTCTGCAGCGCTGTTCCCCCCTCCCACTACAAGCACTTTTTTTTCTTTTAGTGGTGTTTTAGGTAGGCTGAAATAGACTTTATCCTTTATCTCTTTTGGAATCGGATATCTTGGCTTGACTGGTCTTCCAAATATCCCTATAGCTATCACAACAAATGAGGCCTGAATCTCCAGTCCTCCTCCAGTAGAGATATAGAAATTTCCTTTAGACTGTTTTATAGTCTTTACTCCATTTTTATAGCGGATATCTAGGCCATTTTCTCTTACGATATTTTTCATCCTGTTAAGAAAGGCCTCTTTACTCTCTGTATCGAAGGATAGTTTGCCTATGGGTTCTAGCTTGATTTTCAGATGGACTGGATCTACGCGTTTCCCGGCAGGATATAGCCTTTCAATTGTATCACAGATATGGTCTGTCTTCTCGAGGACCATAACCGGGGCAATTTTGGCTTCTTTTGCCTCAACAGCAGTGGCGATGCCAGCAGGCCCAGCTCCTATGACTACTAATTTTGTCTGTTCCATTGTAATTACTCCTTGATTTTTTTATATAATGGTATAAGTAAGAAAAAAAATATTTTGACTTTACTAATCGTAACATCTGATTATGGAAAATCAACTTTTCTGTCAAAAAGATAACCAACAGGTTGACGCCGGTAAGGGATGTAGACATCCCAGGGATTTTTGCCCTTATCGAGAGTCATGTATAATCCATTATCTGGAGCAAGAGAGGATCAGGTCATCAAAAAAGAAGGATCTAGCCCAAGATTCCTAATCGCGAGTGATCAAACTTGATGTCCTCGCAAAAAGTCTTTTTCTCACGCAAAGGCGCAAAGCTTGCAAGGGCAACCTTTTATTATTAAAAGAAAAAACTTTGCGCCTTGGCGACTTTGCGTGATATTTTGGCTTTTTTACGAAAGCATCAAACTTGGCTGCTGTATAGTATGGGATTATTACTCCTTGACTGCCAGCAAAGGTCCTGGAGATAGTCCTCCTTTGAAGCATACGATTGATGCCAGGTCTATCTCTTGACGATATGATATTATCTTTTTAAGTTGTTAGTTTGATACAACTGTATAAGTTTTCTATATAGAATTTATATAGTATCAGTATATTTTGTTATACTTTCAGATTGATATTTACTTTTTGTAGCATGATTACTGCCTAAATAAAACTCCCCCAATGATATATATTAAGCATCCTGTCTGAGAAGCAGATTGGAATCCCAATGCCAAGTCATTGCATAGTATAGAGGCAGTGCAGTCTTACCTGCAATTAAATTTTTTGCAAAAGGTGACCAGCTTTCATGGCTGTATCAGGTATGTGACGATGATGCTATGAATTTGTCTTGTTTTGTGAGAGGCTCATGTCTTGTGCCGGACTATTTTAAGTGGGATCCAATCAGGGGAGTTTTTGCATGGTATGATCAGTTTTAGTTTATTTTTAGTAGATTTTTGCCTTCAGTCTTTTGCAACTTATCAGTGAGTAATTGCTAGGGCCTAACGATTTTTTGCTGCCCTAGATGAAAGCTGCATTTACTGATAATATTTTCTGGCTATTGACAAGCCCTGATTCTTTTTGTACTTCTATCTCAAAATTTTGGCTGAATCCTCTAGTTCAAAGAACAGAAATAAGAAATTTTTGGCTCTATACTATAAATTTTTGGCTTGAATAGCTTGCATATAGGGCCTATATTTTTTATAAGTTATTGAATTTATCAATTGTGTTAGGTGGAAGCCATAGATTTATAGAACTAAGGGACTATAATGAAATAAATATTGCAAGATTGCGTAGGATTTTTATTTATAGCCAAGGCGCGAAAACAGGCGCATAGCAGGTTATGTAACTGTTTTCGCAATGCAGAATATGGATAAAAAGACAATCAAGATCGTGATAGTTATTTCATTACAATCCCTCAGCATTAATACTTCAAAAAAATTGGAAAGGAATTTATCATGACAAGAAAGAGAAGCAGGCCTTATGTTGTAGATGATGTGCGTTATGTGTATCAGAATTATGCCGATATGACGGCTTCTGAGATAGCTGAAGAGCTTGGTATTAGTAGATTCCAGGTATCAAAAATTGTCAGCGAACTCAGGAAACAGATAGATTTACCTAAGAAGACTGCACGTCGACCTAATCCAATCCTTAAGTTTTTAGAAGAGGAAGGCATTGAACCCAAGCCAGCGGTTAAACCCAAGACCAGCAGAGGAAGAAAAAAGAAAAAGAAGTCCTCTTAAAGCTATATAAACTATTTTTGATTACTATACAAAAACTGGGATCGCCTTAAAGCTATAATAATATATATGTATTCGTAATATATAAATTACGTATATATAATTTATATAGTGTAATCGATCCAAGATCCAAAGAAGGTACTTTTATAGTGTAATTATTTCTGGAAAGATAGACGCAGTTCTATCGTATATTGATATAGCTGCGTTTCTTATAGAGGGCGACTTTTAATTAGTATTTAAAAAGTTGCACTCTATTAGAGCTATAATTTCAGGCTATGAAAGTTCATCTGTAATATATAGAATTTATGTAGCTATATTATACTTAAATAGTAGCTCGAGAAGATAGGCGTTGTGAAGGGACCTCTTTATGGATTATGAAGCTATTATAGGTCTTGAAGTCCATGTTCAGTTACAGACCAAGACAAAGATTTTCTGCTCGTGTCCAACTACATTTGGTGCACTAGCCAATACACATACGTGTCCAGTGTGTATTGGAATGCCCGGGGTTTTGCCTGTACTTAACAGGCAGGTAGTTGAACTTGCCATGAAGATGGCTTTGGCTATTCACTGCAATATAGCTCCTTTTAGCCTCTTTGCCAGAAAACACTACTTTTATCCTGATTTGCCCAAAGGTTATCAGATTTCTCAGTACGAATTTCCTCTAGCTGAACACGGTTGGGTCGAAATAGAGGTAAATGGTCAAGGTAAAAAGGTAGGTATTACTCGAATACACATGGAAGAAGATGCCGGTAAGCTGATACACGATGAAAATAGGCCAGTAAGCTATGTAGATCTCAATCGGACAGGTGTGCCTCTGGTTGAGATCGTCAGTGAGCCCGATATCCGTAGTCCAGAAGAGGCCGTTTCATATCTCAAAAAACTCAGGCAGATGGTCCGTTACCTGGGAATCAGCGATGGTAATATGGAAGAAGGCAGCATGCGTTGTGATGCCAATATATCCTTGAGACCCAGGGGGCAGGAAGAATTTGGGACTAGGTCAGAGCTCAAGAATATAAACTCCTTTCGTCATGTACAGAAGGCATTGGAGTATGAAATAAGACGTCAGACTGCCCTATTGCTTGATGGCCAAGAGATAGTGCAGGAGACACGCCTTTGGGATACGGCAAAGGGGGTGACTTTTCCTATGAGGGGCAAGGAAGAGGCACACGATTACCGGTATTTTCCTGATCCGGATTTGGTCCCTGTAGAGATTGATAACGCCTGGCTGGCCCGCGTGAAGGAAAGATTGCCTGAGTTGCCGGATGCAAAGCGCACCCGTTTAAAGAGACAATATGGCCTCTCAGACTATGATGCAGAGGTCATTACGACCTCTAAGCCCCTGGCCGATTATTTTGAGGAATGTGTAGCCCGCTTTCCCAGTCCAAAGACTGTCAGCAATTGGATAGGTGTAGAATTACTCCGCCTGCTCAAACAAGAGGATCGGGAGATAGATACCTGTCCCGTGTCTCCTGCTGGCCTGGCAGATCTGCTCAAGTTGATAGAGAAGGGGACTATTAGTGGAAAGATGGCAAAAGGTATCCTTGAGCAGATGTATCATGGCAAGAAAAATCCCAGAGAGATTATAGAGGAACAGGGACTGGCCCAGGTGAGTGATGAGTCTGCACTCAGTGCCGTGGTAGACCAAATAATAAAGGCCCATCCAAAAGAGGTAGAAAAATACAGGTCCGGGAAGACAAAGATCCTGGGTTTCTTGGTTGGACAGATCATGAAGGAGACAAGGGGACAGGCAAATCCCAAGAAGGTAAATGAACTCCTGAAAAGGGCATTGCTTTCATGAAAGAAAATGTTGCCTCAGATCACAGTTCACCTCTAGACCTGCTCTGCAAGAAAGGCAATACGTCTGTAGTGCCGCTCAGGTGGGAGGGACAGAGGCTCTATCTGCTGGATCAGAGATTGCTGCCTCATGAAGAGGTATGGCTTGAATATAGGTCTGCCAGAGATGTTGCCAGGGCGATAAGGGACATGGTCGTGAGGGGCGCACCTGCCATAGGGATTGTTGCTGCCTTTGGTATGGTCCTGGCCTCCCTTGAATTATCGAACGATAACAGGGAATCCTTTATAGAAAAGTGGCTGGGCGAGGCGACTTTCATGGTCCAGGCCCGGCCTACGGCAGTAAACTTGAAGTGGGCGGTAGAAAGGCTGAAGAGGCAGATAGACAGACACCCTGAACTAGGCACAGACGATCTTGCAGCCCTTTTAGAGAAAGAGGCCATTTCTATCTGGGCAGAGGACATACAGGCCAATCTGGACCTGGGGTCCTATGGCCAGGCCCTTTTACCCGAAGCAGGTGGAGTACTCACTCACTGTAATGCGGGAGGGCTTGCAACAGGTGGCTATGGGACGGCCCTTGGTGTCATCAGGGCTGCAGTCTCCAGTGGTAAAAAGATTGAAGTTATTGCCGATGAGACCCGTCCCTGGCTCCAGGGGGCCAGGCTTACTGCCTGGGAACTTATCAGAGACGGGATAGCAGTTACCCTGATAGTAGATGGGGCCGCAGGATTTTTGATGCAGAGGAAGGAAATTAAGGCAGTAATAGTTGGGGCCGATCGAATTGCAGCCAATGGCGATGTGGCTAACAAGATCGGGACCTATGCCGTAGCCGAGCTTGCAAGGGCCAACGGTATCCCTTTTTATGTGGCCGCCCCTGTCTCTACCATAGATCCTGAGACCCATACTGGAAATCAAATTCCTATTGAAGAGCGTGGGCCCAGAGAGGTTATCACATTTGCAGGCAAGGAAGTCGCCGCTTCTGGTGTAGGTGTGCGAAATCCAGTCTTTGATATTACTCCCCACTGTCTGGTGAGTGCTATAATTACTGAATCGGGAGTGCTTAAGCCCCCATATGGCCCTGCTATCCATGCCTGTCTCTCTTTATAGTATAAGAGAGCACAGAGCTAATTTCTACCTGTCATGGGAGTAAGCCGCTCTTTGCAAGGCTTTGCATGTAACTGTTCACATCCCCCCGGCCAGTGGTAGCCTTTTGAAGGGTTTCAGGAGCATCGCTTGATGCACAAAATCAGGGCACTCTGCCTATTAATCCGCACTGAAACCCTTCAAAATGCTACCACTGGCCGGGGACGTGGACGGTTGCAACAGGAGGGGGTGTGAATGGTTACCTTCGTATAGTATGGTCTCTCTAAAGAATCTTGTCCAGATGGTTGCAAATGTCTTTGATTCTTTCACTGCCGCTCTATTTATCCGTAGCCATCAGGAGGACTTTCTGGACCTGGTGGCATGGGAGAGCCTCAGCCCTCACATAGTGCCAGGATGTAGAATAGAGGTTGGCCATGGACTGATAGGTTGGGTGGTAAGGGAGGAGAAAAGGCTCCATGTGACCCATTTTGACAGAGATACCAGGACACTTGGCATTTACAGTAAGGACGTCAAAATAAAGGCCTTTCTTGCTGCCCCTCTGCCCCATGGTGAAGGGGCTCTGATGGTTGATAGCAAAAATCGCTATGCCTTTCCTGAAAAAAAACAACGTATTCTTGAAGACTGTGCAACAATGGCCTTTGATTTGTGGTCATCCTGGAGAAATCGCTGTGAACTGGAATTTTATCGTCGCTGGTCCAATTGGTACCTTGTTATCCCTGGGGAGACAGGGTCTCTCTTGGCAAGTCTGGGAGAACTGTTAGGCCTCAAGTGTGGCCTCGTAGCCTTTCAGAAGGGCGATGAATCGTCCTTCGTAGTAGAGGCTGACATCGGACTGTCCGGGAAGGCTAGTCTGAATGGTCAGTCTTTTAGCGTAGATAAAGGCCTTGTTGGTTGGATCTTGAGGCACAAAAAACACCTTATACTGAGTCATTTTGGAATAGATAGGCACAGGTCTTATTTCCTGTGGTCTGATGAGCCTTTTAATGGAGGCCCTGTGGTAATAGGGCTCTATCAGCCCATTGAGGGGGGTGCGTTTGTATGGATACTTACAGGAGATATAGATATGTCGGGGTGGCCAAAAGACTTTGCCAAACTCCTGGTCTATTCTCTTGGCCGGGTCTTTTCTGTATAATATGCGTTATAATAGCGTGAAGGTAACCTTCATGTTGTAGCATTGTTCAGGGTTTCAGGGGCATCGCTTGATGCACAAGATCAAGGCACTCTGCCTATTAATCCGCACTAAAACCCTTCAAAATGCTACCGCTGGCCGGGGACATGAACGGGTACAACAGGAGGGGGTGTGAACGGTTACACATGAAGGGTCTCAGGAACATAATTAAGCAGGACCTGGCTATGGATTTAGGCACTGCCAATACCCTCATCTACAGACAGGGTGAGGGGATAGTCCTAGATGAGCCCACGGTAATCGCCTATTCAGATGATGCAGAGATAATTGAGGTAGGCATTGCTGCAAAGGAGTATCTGGGGCGGACTCCTCAGGGTATAAGGGCCTTACGGCCCATGAAACATGGGATAATAGAAGATTTTGACGCGGTCAGTCAGTTGATCAGGGTCTTCTTGAATCGTGCACAGGAACAGAAAAGGATCTTTTCTCCAAATATCGTAATCTGTATCCCCTCCAATATTACCCAGGTGGAAAAACGGGCTGTACTGGAGGCAGCCCGGAGTGCCGGTGCCAAAAAAAAATTTCTCTTAGAAGAGACCATGGCTGCTGCTATAGGTGCAGGTCTCTTTATTCAGGGAGAGGAGCCGCAGATGGTGTTGGATATAGGCGGTGGTACAACTGAAGCGGCAGTTATAGCCGAATGGGCCTATCTGTACTGCGAGACCATAAGGGTGGCAGGAGATGAGATAGATGAGGCCATCGCCCACTGGTTGGCTGAGAATCGGGGTCTGGAAATAGGCCTGACTACTGCAGAGAGGGTTAAATGGGAGATAGGCTCGGCCTGGGGTGATGAAAATGGACCAGATCTGGAGTGTACTGTTGCAGGTAAAGACTTACAGGGAATGCCGGTAACAATCGTACTTACTTCCAGAGAATTGAGGCCGGCCTTAAGGGAACCACTAGATGCCATTTCTAAGATGATAGAGGATATGCTCGATATCTTGCTACCTGACATCAGGGCCTCAATAGAGGCCAAGGGTATAACAGTTACAGGAGGTGGGGCCTTGATAAGGGGTATTACAGAATTTTTGGCCTCGAAGACAGGGATTTCATTTCACCTTGCCATCGATCCGTTAACTACTGTAGTCCAGGGTGCAGGGCGGACAATCGAGGCCTTTAAGGATTACCAGAAGGTCTTTATTAATTAATAGGAGCTCTGACATGTCTAGAGATTTATTGATGTCAATCGTTGGTATGGCCCTGTTTATTGTCTGTCCAAGGATGGCGGGTATGGCCTATATTATCGCTAAGCATTCCCATGTCTCTCTTGTCTATACTGCTTTATTTGGGACCATCGTTGCTATCCCATTAGTCGTAGCTATGGTCTTGATATTTGATAGATTTGGCCTTTGGGGGGCCCTTAGTTTCTGTGTCTTGACGGATTTGGGTGCAGCATTTGTTATGAAAGAGATCAGCATCAAGGCCGGGATAGAGACTTTTGTGGTAGCTGTTTTTGTTATTATTGGAGTTAAGGTAGCACCATATATTACAAATGTATTTATAAAATAAAGACTCAAGTTTCAGACTTGTAAGTTCTCAATAAGTCCTGGCAACTTCGATGTAACTGACCACAGGGTGCTTCTTTTTCCAACATGCTCTCGCCCTTTGTTTTCTGAGGTTTTTGCAGCATAGGACCCTCCCTGTTCTCCTCCGCTGCGCTACGGAGCCGTTTACATTCCCCCCGGCCAGCGGTAGCTTTTTTCAGGGTTTCAGGAGCATCGCTTGATGCACAAGATCAGGGCACTC
>JALTHV010000124.1 GCA_027004315.1 Deltaproteobacteria bacterium | reverse complement strand
ATTTGCCAGGACCATGTACTGGATCAGGAATTCTATGTCAATCAATCCGCCCGGACCATACTTGAGATCAAACCTATCTGTACGCCTGTCAATCAATCTGTCCCGCATTGCCCTTACAGAGTCCCTTAAGGCCATGGGATCACGTGGACTTGTAATTATATGCCTCCTCAATTCTTCAAATTCTCCACAGATCCCTGGATCACCGGCAATTGCCCTTGCCCTTACAAGGGCCTGATGTTCCCATGTCCAGGCACGGTCTGCCTGGTATCCAGAAAAGGCCCTCAGGCTGCTGACCAGGACCCCTGATGATCCGTTTGGGCGGAGACGCACATCCACTTTATAGAGGACCCCTGCCTGGGTATGGACTGTCAAGATATGGATCATCCTCTGCCCCAGGCGGCTGTAAAACATGGCGCTGTCTATAGGGCTGGGGCCGCAAGTCACCTGACCGACTCTGTCAGAGTAGAGGAATACCAGATCCAGGTCTGAGCTGTAACCCATCTCTCTTCCCCCGAGCTTGCCATAGGCAATAACGGCAAAGCCTTGGACCCCTCCCCTGTCTTCACCTGGCACACCATGACGTCTTGTCATCTGTCCCCAGGCAATGGCAAGGACCTTTTCTATGACCACCTCAGCAATATCCGTGAGATGATCACTCACTTCCTGGACTGTAAGACCCCCTGAGATATCAGCCGCTGCCACCCTGAGCATGGCCGCCTGCCTGAATCGCCTGAGTTCGTCCATCTGTTGCTCAAGGTCGTCTGTCGCTATCCTGGAGAGCAGCCTCTCTAGTGTGGCCTCCAGGTCCGGCCTGCCGGGAGGTGAGTAGAGTGCCTGGGGTGCAAGGAGCTCATCCAGGAGGATCGGCTGTCTTGAGATGAGGGTCGCGATCCATGCCCCTTTTGAACAGAGCCTCGTCAGGACTGAAAGTACACTGGGATTTTCCAGGATGAGAGAGAGGTAACAGGTCCGCCTCTCAATGGATTCTATCAGGTCAAGCAGCCTCTTGAGGGCAAGGTCTGGCTGGTCTGCCCGGCTGGCCTCTTTGAGTATGAGAGGGACCAGACGGTCCAGTATGTCCCGGCCTGATGCGGTAAGGGCCAGGGTCTTTCTGGATCCCTTTAGTGCCTGGAGGAGATGCAGCGTCCTGTGAGACTCCTGAAACCCCATTGAACAGAGGACCCCTTCTGCCTGGTCCCTGTCGGCTATACCGAGCCAGATATCTGTCAGAACTTGTCTCTCCGGGTCCTTGCCCTGGCTATCCGGCCTGGAGAAGAGCCTCTCAAAGTGCTGGTGGACCCTGTCCATATGGCCATGGAGTGCCTCTATAAAGTCTTCCCAGATCAAAAATCCCATGGAGGCCGCAAGACGCATCCGGGAAAGGTGACCAGTAGGCAGGCTCTGGGTCTGCTGGTCTGCATATTCCTGCAGGCGGTGTTCGGTATTACGCAGAAATCTATAGGCATTCCCCAGATCACGACAGGCCTCTTCAGGCAGAAGACCTGACTTAGACAAGAGGTCCAGACATCGAAGCATGCCCCTTTCCTGTAATTCAGGCACCCTGCCTCCATGGATGAGCTGAAGGGTCTGGACTATAAACTCGATCTCGCGTATCCCCCCTGTACCCAGCTTTATGTCACACCTGGCACCCCTTTTTTGTGCCTCATGTACTATCAGCCGTTTCATCTTCCTCAAGGAGTCGAATGCTCCATAGTCCAGATAACGGCGGTATATAAAGGGCTTCAGCGCCCTCAGCAGCCTGTCTCCAGCCTCGATATTGCCAGCAACAGGCCTGGCCTTGATCATTGCATACCGTTCCCAGTCCCTCCCCTGATCCTGATAATATTCCTCCATCGCGCTCATACCCATGACCAGGGGACCTGCCTCTCCATACGGCCTGAGCCTCATGTCCACACGGAACACCATGCCCTCGGAGGTGACAGCGCCTATGAGGTCTATCAAGCGGTGGCAGAGGCGGGTATAATACTCTTCGTTATTAACAGGGTCCTGGCATGCAAATATCAGATCGATGTCTGAAGAAAAATTGAGTTCCCTGCCACCGAGCTTGCCCATTCCAAGTACTACCAGGGACTGAGAGATGCTATCTCCGGGAGAAAGTCTCTGAGACTGCCACTGGTGCAGGAGATCCAGGCCCTGCCTGAGACAGGCCCCTGCCAGAGACGAGAGGTCCCCAACAGTCTCATTGAGATCTGCCCATCCGGCAAGGTCCCTCCATGCTATCCTGACCATCTCGCGCCTCCTCAGCCTGCGCAAGATGATCCCCAGTTTACTATAACTCTGCACCTCCCTAAGCGAATGCCTGATCAGTCTGTCATAGTCACCGGGCATGTAGGACCTCTCGAGATCGCCCTTTTCTAAGAGGTCCAAAAAGGTCCTGGGGTCACGGATACAGCTCCTTGCAACAAATTCACTAAAGGCCCACACCCGTATTGCTATATCTATTACATAGGGATCTTTAGAGACCGGGGCCCCGTATGACCTGGCGGCCTCTAAAAAATCATCCCAATAGCCCTTGCCTTTTGACAATAGCTCCTTGGGCAGTGGTATTTGGGCTGGCATTTTTCTCATAATAGGCCTTTTAATTTCGCAATTAAGCCATTACTTTTCTCTAAGATATTATAAGGAGTTTAGTTTGAGCACTGGAAATAATCTAGGACCAAGTCCTCGCATACTGGTAAGATCCAGCAACTGGATTGGAGATGCCGTCATGACTACGCCTGCACTGATGGCACTCAGGAGGTCCTATCCCCATGCCCATATCTCTATCCTGGCAAGGCCCTGGGTAGGGCCTGTCTTTTCTGAACACCCTGCTGTAGATGAAGTTATCCCCTATACCAGAGACAATAATGGCCCAATCTCTGCAAGACTTGCCATCGCAAGGTCTCTCAGGGGCAAGAGATTTGACCTTGCCATCCTGTTCCCAAATTCATTTGATTCGGCCCTGATCATGTGGCTTGCCCGCATACCCAGGCGTGTAGGCTATGCAACTGACTGCAGGCGCCTGCTCCTTACGTCAGCAGTCCCGGTCCCAAAAGATCGTAAGACCAGGCACGAGATATACTACTATTTAGGCCTTGTTGATTCTATCAGACAATTACATTATATGCCCCATTCATCAGCAAAAATAGACCCTGAGACTTCAACGAAATTGTCTCTCAGGGTGCCGGCCCAGGGGAAATCAGGGGCCATCCGGATACTTAAGCAGTTGGGACTGTCTCAAGGATCCATGCTGATAGGCCTCAATCCAGGTGCTGCATATGGTCCAGCCAAATGCTGGCCTCCGGAGAGATTCTCATCTCTGGGGAAGGCCTTGATCGAGCGTTTTAAAGGGTGTCATATACTGGTCTTCGGGACCGATAAGGATATATCCGTAGCAGGGGATATATGTGCCCCTCTCGGCAAGAGGGGCCACAACCTGGCAGGGAAGACAGACCTTGCAGAGGCCATGGGATTGATATCGAGGCTCAATCTCTTCGTGAGCAATGACTCAGGTCTCATGCATATTGGAGCGGCCCTGGATGTGCCAATGGTCGCGATCTTTGGCTCTACCAATCCCTCTACAACAGGTCCGTGGTCTAACAATAGTAGGGTAATTCGGCATGAGCTCCCATGCAGTCCCTGCCTCAAACGGACCTGCCCTAGAGACTTCAGGTGTATGCTTGGCATTGAGGTAGAAGAGGTCTTAGAGGCCTGTCTGTGGCAGATAGAGGGTAACCGTTCACATTCTCCCCCGGCCAGCGGCAGCCTTTTGAAGGGTTTCAGTGCGGATTAATAGGCAGAGTGCCCTGATCTTGTGCATCAAGCTATGCTCCTGAAGCCCTGAAAAAGGCTGCCGCTGGCCGGGGACGTGAACAGTTACGATAGAGAAAGGCAAAAAGGTCCAAGTCTGGTAATATAATTAGTGTCTCTTCAC
>JALTHV010000123.1 GCA_027004315.1 Deltaproteobacteria bacterium | reverse complement strand
ACGGTATTGGTGGATGCGCTTCGCTTATCCACCCTACATCTATATCTGGTGCAAGTTGGCAGCCGTGTTTTCATCCATGGTTAATCTTTTTTATACCAAAATTATGCATTCCGAATACAACGAAAATAATAGTTATAGTGTACGCTTTATCCGACTTTCAGGAGAGTAACTGTTCACCTCCCTCCGGAGATGTGAACGGTTACATATAGATCTCTACTTAGACTTTTTTAAAAAAATCGAATTTTAAAATTTGTGCTATATAATTCTTTATCTTTCCTAATGTCTCAGTATCTGACTTGTCAAATTCTATGCCTAAATCTATTTTTTCACTATCTTTATACACATTTCGCACACATCCTGAAATACTTTGAGTGCCCGATTCTCCAGGTAATTCAAAATTTAAAGTGACATTATATCCTATTGAGATCTTTGGAATTCTATTTGTAAATGAAACGTCGGTAGAATATCTACATCCCTCACAGCTAATATCCTGAATTATTCCTTGAAATTCCTTGAAATCGCTTATTTCACCATCAGTTAAGCCACTATCAACAAGCCCTTCACTAATCTTAATTTTGGACGGGAGAAAGCAATTTATCCTTTGGGATCCCCTCATTTCTAAAATTTCAATAAACTTTGGATAAGATACAAATACGACCTGGATTGGCCCCTTAATAAGGTAAGCTAAAACATGACTCCTAAACCCATATATGGTGCCAAAGCATTCAAATCGAACTACTACTCTATTATTATCGTATAATATTCTTCGAATCCCAGCCGTAATCGGGATGCGCATAATTAGATACTTGCCTGGGTCAACTCCAAGTAGAACACTTTTAAGTTTTCCACTTAACCCTTCAAAATCAATAAGCAGTCGCGTACCTATGGCAACATCAAGGTAATGTTCAGACTCAATATCTAAAGAAACTCTCTTTGGCTCTTTTTGTTTCATGCTTCACTTCACCTTTCTATGGTTACCGGTTAATTTACAATCCAGACGGCACATCCCTTGGAATAATGTACAATCCTTGTCGATACGCTGCCGAACAGGAATTCCACCTCCTTTGACACACCCCGCCTCCCAATAACCACGGTGCCGAATCCTTCACTTTCGATTATTTTTATTATTTCATGAGCAATGCTGGTACCCATGCTGCAGACAAGCGGAGGGCTCTTGAGCGGAGTTTTACAGCTCTCTATATAGCGGCTAAAGATCTGTTTTTCTGAAATGCCCTTATCACAAAGTATCTTTCGGCCCTTGGCCATGAAATCTAGATAGGCCGCCCGGTTTTTTCTGCATGCGGCTTTCCAAATATCTTCACTCTCAAACAGATCCCGGTCTGGAAAACGTTCAATGGTTAAGAGCTCAATATGAAATCCTTCACCGCCGCCCAACATATCACCTGTGTATTTGATGGCCCGCAATGAATTTTCCGAAGCGTCAACAGCGATGAGAATCTTCTTCGGGTCCATGGTCTCCTCCTCTTAAAATTATTTTCCCCAGGTGTTGCCCCGCATGCCGTTTTATCAGGGACTCAGAAGGTCCAGACACGGTCTCAGGTCACCAAGTATTTCATCAACGGTATCATAAAACACATCGGTCCCCCTGGAAAAATGAAGTAAAATATTGTTCAATTTTTCTGGGATATAGGGATAGATCTTGCGCAGGTTGATGAGGCGATGGTGAAAAACGATTGAAAAGTCATCCTCAGTCAAACCTGCAAGGTCTTCCTTTGCGAATCCTCTTTCCAATAGATAGCCTGCCGTGCAATCCCCTTTGCCGGTGATAAAGGCAAGAATGCTGCCCAACCCAAACAGGTCTAAGGCAAAGGGGTTTTCAGAGAAATCAAATGAATAGTCAAAGTCGATCCAGCGGTATTTATGTGTCGAGGATTCGATCCAGATATGATCACGGCGAATGTCTCCATGTTTTTCCCCATGGCTGTGCATAAACCCTATAGCCTCGCATGCACCGATGAATTTCTCTAATATCCCGGGAAAATCTCTTCGAAAATAGGTCTCATGATCTTCTTCAATATTATGGATTACTATGTCCAGACTTTTCCCTCTGATAAAATCCAGCACCCTGACATCATTATTTTTTTCATCATAATATGAAACTCCCTGCATGAACCGCATGTCACCTCTTACCAGGTCAAGAATCCTGGATTCTTTTCTAGGACTCCGATGGCAAAGGATTTCAACCTCGCCGATCTTTAAGGGGAATTTTTCATAGAAGGCCAGTTTTATGATTTTTCGCTCACCAGTCTCCAGGAGCCTGCACCTCTTGACCCAAAATTTCGGGTCTTCCATCCCGAACCGACGCTCTACCTCATCCCTTAGAACCATATAATGAAGTCCATTAACACAAATAATATCCCCGTAGCCGATGTCCATGAATTCGGTTGTATCGTGATATATCTTTCCACAATGTCTGATAGGGAAAATAGGATAATACTGTTTAACAAGATCTATGACATCCTGTGACATACGCCTTTGCTCCTGCTGCCCATTCCCAAGATATTTACCATGGATGGACTTTTTAACAGCCTGAAAATAATCTTGGCGTAAGCGTTCACATTCCCTCCTCCCGGCCAGCAGTAGCCTTTTGAAGGGGTTCAGTGCGAATTAATGGGCAGAGTGCCCTACTCTTGTGCATCAAGCGATGCTCCTAAAACCCTTCAAAATGCTACTGCTGGCCGGGGACGTGAACAGTTACATCTTGGCTATAAATCCTGTATATATATTTTTTATCCAAAAAACAAGAAATATTCCGTCATTCACGGCCTCAAGGCCCATGGCTTTTCTGCCTGACCTTTTCTAATTGGAATATCACGATATTTTTTTCTTATCAAATTTCTGCCGACGTTCGATAAGAAAGACATAAGAGGGAATAGATCCCAGGATAGCGGTCGAACCAAGTAACCTTCTAAACCCGGAAGCCAGGTCTTGGTTGCGGTGAGCATGCCCTCTTGAAGGGAAGCCTGAAGCAGCCATCGAGGCAGCCATTATTGAGAACATCCTACGGGAAGACGCACTATCCTGGGTTTCCTTTTAAAAACAGTAGGTTCTTCCTCATCCTAACATCCCCCTTTCTGATCCAACCCATTCATGTCTCGGAGGCCCTGCCAAACAGAGCCTCCATGGGCTTTTTCAGCCTTCAATAGGGCAATGGTGGATGCGCTTCGCTTATCCACCCTACAGATTCGTTGTATTCGGAATGCATAATTTTGGCATAAAAAAGATTAACCATGGATGAAAACACGGCTGCCAACATGCACCAGATATAGATGTAGGGTGGATAAGCGAAGCGCATCCACCAATACCGCTGTTCACATTCTCCCCGGCCAGCGGTAGCCTTTTGAAGGCTTTCAGGAGCATCGCTTGATGCACAAGATCAGGGCACTCTGCCTATTAATCCGCACTGAAACCCTTCAAAATGCTACCGCTGGTCGGCGACATAAACGTATCAAGTGTCCGTTGGGGTCCGAGATTCCCAAATCTTTCAGGAATTTACTCAATTACTCTAAGAGAGAAGATTGTTCAAGTGGCTGAGAATTTGGAGATGGCTTTAAGGGAGGGGATATTTGTGGCTATTTCAGGCCCCAGCCTGGAGATCCCCGCAGAAACCAGGGCACCGCATCTGCAGCACCCTGTAAACGCTCACAGTTCGGTGGGTTGCGGTAAAGCGGTAAAACGGGCGTTGTAATCCCGTGATATATAAATTTTCAGTGTGTCATGAAACAAGGCTGGATTAGGCCAAATTCTGCCACATGCCGGTGTCACTTGACCGGTGCTCCGGATATGTGTATCCTTATACACATAAGGAGGTACATTATGAGAACAAACATTGTACTTGATGACGCCCTTGTGCAGGAGGCCTTGAAGCTTAGCGGCGCCAAAACAAAGAGGGAGGTTATTTCCCTGGCCTTGAAGGAGTTCGTCGGAAACCGGAAA
>JALTHV010000122.1 GCA_027004315.1 Deltaproteobacteria bacterium | reverse complement strand
AGACAGACAGGTCTACCTGATCGACGAAAAGATCACCTCCAGGCCCACACTGAGGCTGTTGGACGGGATCTATGAGATAGGCAGGATCCTCTATCCAAAGAGATTTAATGATGTCACTTGCCTCAAAGAGGCCCCTGTGATCACCAGGGCACAATTCGCCGAGATGTTTGTCAAGATGACCAACATGCCCTTAAAGACCCCGGATTACTGGCACGACATCCAGAAAAGGGCGGCCAACAGGCATAAATACGGCTCTTTTAAGGATGTAGACTATACGGGAAACGACTATAAATTTATTGAAACGGCTGTCTACAGGGGAATTTTCTATAATGTCGACAGATACCACTTCTACCCCAATGCCCCTGTTACGAGGAGGTCCATTGCGTACGCGTTGTTTATGTATTTCGATCTGCCTGAGTCAAAGCCCGTAGTCATCAAGGATATCAAGGCATCTGATCCCTTATTCAATCAGATAGAGGCAGTGGTGGGCTTAAAGATCATGGGTCTCACCAGGGGACACAGATTTCTCCCGAACGGTACGGTCTCAGGCAATGACGTCTTTCGTATCCTTTCAAGGGCAATTCGCATATCGAGTTCGGATAACTGATCATAAAATTTTTTAGAAAATCCCTTGACAAAAAAAGATGTCCATTCTATAAGATGAGACAGAGAATGAGATGCAATAAATCTAATTACTTCATCCTCTTTTAAATCTGTCTTTTTAGAGTGCTATGTAGGCCTTTGTATCAATTTTTGATGTAAATTTAATGCATTTAGTTTCTCAATAAGCTAAAGACACAGAGTGCCAAGAAAAAATACAGAAGGAGGAGCATCAGAATGAGAAGAGGGAGATTGGGGAGGTATTTTACCCTTTTTGTGATCCTGGTGATCACATTCATCTATTCATCGGGCATTGTATTTGCCGAAGATATGGCAGATACCAGTAAAGAGATAGAGCAACTGAAAGAGACGAGCAGGATACTGTTGCAGAGGGTCCAGGAGCTCGAAAAAAAGATGCAGGAATATCAGAAGGCACAGCAAAAGACAATAGAAGTAAAGAAGGATACAGAGCTCCTCAAGGCAGAGCTCAAAGACATAAAAAAGCTCAGGGATGCCCTGGGTCATCTTGAGATCTCTGGCGGTGTCACCAGTGTGGTCCAGGGTACAGGGAATAATGGGAATAATCCACCAAAGTATGACGACTCCACAGATGCAGAATTTACCATGGACCTCAACCTTGCGACCCATTTTGGCAAATACGGGAATTTCTATGTACACCTGGAGGGTGGAGATGGTGAAGGGCTGTATCCAGATGTGCAGAGCTTCAATAACCCTAACTATGACGCATGGTTGACAACGAACCGCAACAATCAGCCAGATGTGACCATATCCGAGGCCTTCTATGAGTTTAACTTCCTTAATGACAAGTTTACTCTAGATGCAGGCAAGATGGATATAAGTGTCCTGTTTGACGAAAACGAGTATGCCGGAGACGAGACGACCCAGTTCCTTTCAAACATGTTTGTAAAGAGCATGGGGCTGACCATACCAGAACCGGACAACTTCTATTGCCCTGCCTTTATGGTCAAGGTAGATCCCATAGACCTGTTGGAGTTCAGGGTCATAGGGGCATCGGTCCAAAATGACAACTGGCAAGACGTCTTCGATCATGGATTCCTTGCCTGGCAGGTCAATCTGAGGCCCAAGTTCTGGGGCAGGCAGGGTAACTACCGTTTCTATGGCTGGTGTGACAAGAGGAGGCACCTCAAGAACAGTGATCTGGCAATAGCCAATGGCAGGCCAAATCCCAGGTATGACGATCGCCTTGCAGGTAAGGACCAGATGGGATGGGGGATCAGCTTTGATCAGGAGATATTGGATGGAGTCAGTGCATTTGCAAGATATAGCCAGACAGATGACGACCTTGCCCGCTGGAATGGGGATGAAAATAGGTGGGAGATGATTCCATTTAATAAGCTCTGGAATGTAGGCCTGCAGCTGTCAGGCTCTCTATGGCAGAGAGAAAATGATGTCATTGGTATAGGCTATGGACAGACCCTCCTCACTGACGATTATAGAGAGGTTACCCCCCATACGTCTAATGAAAATGACTTTGAGGCCTATTACAAGCTGGTCCTACACGAACGCTTTGCACTCACTGGAGACTTTCAGTGGATCAGAAACGGCCAAGGCAATTCCCAGACCAATGACATCTATATATGGGGTCTGAGGGCCCAGGTAGACTTTTGATCATAGTTGGAAAATTCAAGCTATAAAATACAGTTATCCATTTCTTAAGGAGGAAGGATGAAGGGAAAATTTAGAACAGTCATTAATTTAATCTGCATTATTGGCATTATCCTACTTGGATGGTCTGCATACTCAAGGCTTAAGACCCCAAACTACGATGAAATGGGAAAAACTGCCTACAACAAGGGAGATTTTAACAAAGCAATAGAGCTCTTTAACAAGGCAATAAGGCAAGACCCAAAGGATGCCGATGCCTATTGGAACCTTGGGAACACCTATGCACATGAGGATACCTACTTTCACCACTATAACAAGCTTCCGCATCAGACCTATATACAGGCAGGGCTTAGAAATCAGGAGGAGGCATTTGAAGATGCGGTCAGAAATTTTAAGAAGGCAATGGAGATTGACCCGGGCTACACAGCCATATCGCACTTTGGCCTGGGCAATGCCTACTATGATTACTATGACCTTTACAAGGATACAAGGGATTACGTTATACCTCAGTACAGAGCAGCGCTTAGAGATCCAGGTAGTATATTGTCAAAGATAGGAAGAATTGGTCTTGCAATGGTCTACACCAATCTCGGCAGGGCCTATCTACACATGGCAGAGCTAAACGATGCCTACAAGGCCTACAAGAAGGCACTTTCAATCTATCCAGTGGACATAGCAATGGAACACTTAACACCTGTATGTCTTGAACTTGGAAAGTATAACGAGGCCTATAAAGTAGCTTCGGATTACATCAAAAAGGCAAGGAGTGAACATTCCGATGAACTTGACCTTGCACTGATGCCAGGATCATTTGCCGCCTTTAAGCTTGGAAAGTATAATGAGGTCATTGACTATACGAGCGAGGTAATAAAAAAGTTTCCCAGTTCGGATTATGTAGCCGAGGCACACCGCTTAAGGGCAATGGTTTACAGGATTAATGGAGATGAGGAACAGGCCAAAAACGACCTTGAAAAAGCTATAGATATGTGTTCAGAACAGATTAAAAGTCCGGGTGCGCCAGCAGACATTCCAGGGGCGTACTATGAAAGGGGACTTGATTACTACAACCTTGGAGAATGTAAGAAGGCAGCCAACGACTTTCAATACCTAATTGACCATCCAGAGATATCTGATAGAGAAGTTGCACATGAAAATTACTTCCTCGAATCCCATATCGCACTGGCATCAATTTACTCAAGGCTTGGCAAGACCCCTAAAGCCACGGAGCTGCTGCAGGAAACCTTGAATATTTTAAGTAATGACCCTGAACTTCAGGGATGGAACAAATATGTAAGGAAGGATGTTGAAGCCCTTCTGAAAGATGTTAACGGTGGAAAATCATGGGGTATGCCTATTGGACTATGCCAATTCTTAGGTAAATAGAGATTGTTAATCCACCAGGCGTTAAGGAGTGTTACGCCTGGATGGAACGTAGGTAACTGTTCACATTCCCCCCGGCCAGTGGTAGCATTTTGAAGTGTTTCAGGAGCATCGCTTGATGCACAAGATCAGGGCCTCTGCCTATTAATCCGCACTGAAACCCTTCAAAATGCTACCACTGGCCGGAGACATGAACGGTTGCAACAGGGGGGTATGAACGGTTACGAACGTAGAGTTTAGGAAATATTTAGCAGTAAGATATAAAAATCAAAACAAGGGAGGTCAAAATGTGTGTACCTGTAAGCGTAATCACAAAAAGTGCAGTAAGTAGCGGGGCTGTAGGTTATCTTACTAGCATCATG
>JALTHV010000121.1 GCA_027004315.1 Deltaproteobacteria bacterium | reverse complement strand
AAAGGATTTTTCTATGGCCTCTATACGCTCGTGATATTCTTCTCCTGAGATCTTGGCCCCCTTAAGTCCTCCTCTAAGGTTTATCTCTGCGAAATAAGTTGTCCCATCTTCAGTAACCATGAGGTCTAAGTGCGCATATGGAAATTTTCCTCGCTCCATGATCCTTTGACAGACGTCCCATTGGTCAGATGAGAGTTCGTATACACCACTATTTCCGCCAAAGTATATGTTATTTCGAAAGGAGTCCGGGTTGTGCCGCCAATAGGCCTCGGAGTAACTTCCTATCACTACCACCCTTACATCCGTCACATTTTTTACTAATGGCTGTACAACAAAGGGATAAGTCAGAGAACCAAAACAGACATGGTTGTAGACCTCTTCGATTGACGGCCATACATTTATGCCCAGACCACAATTAAGGCGGTTTTGTTTGGTGACAACGGACCCTATCTTTTCATGACCATAGATACATATATGCCTGATCATGTCATAGCGGTCTCTGGCCACAAATGTATTGGGTACCATCCATTTTTTATAGACCATGGCCTGTAGGCACTTTGACCTGCTGAGTTCTTGAGCAAGTGCCGAAGGGAATAACTGGACGCCACGTTCTACAAGGTCCAGGAATAAGATCTCTTCTGTGGGCTTGATGTTGAGTAGGCCAAGCACTATATCTCCAGGGCCTAGCTCCGGAAGGTGTGTTCTGAAAGATCGATTGTCTGTAAGGATAAGTGGACAGCGGCTAGGACTCAAAAGAGCATCTCCAGAAATCTATCACGGAATTTACTTAGATCTGCCTGACACTCTCCACAATAGAGCTTTACCTCTCCCAGGATCCTGGATTCATCACCATGGGGAGTAAAACTACCATCAGGATTTTGTATATACCGTGTAGTAAGCATCACGTCTTCTGCTATTTCATAGAAACACTTTTCGTTTCCACAATAAGGGCAGACTATGCGACGGCCCAGGTAGGGATTTAGTTGGCCATGGACAGAAATCGGCGTAACTTTTTTAGGACTTTTATGCTTGGAAATTATTGCAGTCATAGCTGATATTCCACCCTGAATCCTCTGGATTCAAAAAAAGCAGGTTAGTTATAGAATTAACGACCAAAGTAACCTGTTAGACTCGATTCTGCCACTATATGCCCTTGGATGGCATGAAGAAACTGCTGCAGATTGGTTCTTAAGGGAAGGTCAAACCCTCTGATATCCAAGGCATAGAGAGTAAAGACGTATGGATGGTCACCCGTCCCAGGAGGGGGTTGTGGTCCACCATATCCCTGTGTACCAAAAGAATTGATAAGCTCTCTGGAATCCTGTGGCATGGCCTTTCCAGATGCCCCTTCTTGCAGTCCTATCACATCTGCCGGGATGTTGATTACAAGCCAGTGGACCCAGTTTTTGGCTACTGGATGGATATCTACTACTGAGAGTGCCAGGGATTTAGAGCCGTTAGGTGGCTTAGACCAGGTAAGAGGGGGTGAGATGTCTTTGCCTCCTATAGCCGGCCGGGTATAGAGAATTGGTATCCTGGCACCATCTGAAAAGGCAGGGGAAGATAGAATCATAGTTGCATCCTTTGCATAGAGGTCACAAGGACCTATAAAAGAAACAGAAACCAGAAACCAGATAAATGCCTTTGATAACATTTTTATAACCTATATAGCTTTTTAGACTATAGACTTTAGGCCATTAGGTGGATTGTACTTTTATAAGATGAATTGAATCTTTTAGCCTAACAACCTAGCGCCTAACAGGCTATTTATACTATGGACAGCAACAATGCACAAGATATCTCCTGCCTTGAGGATTTTTCTATCGGAACAGCAGGGCATTTGGGTTGATAGCCCCTTCTCGTACAATATGGGGTGGGACAGTAGATATATCTAAAATAGTAGATGGGGCGCCTCCAGGTGTAGGGCCACTATTTAATATGTAGTCAGGCACAGGAGATCGCAACTGATCTGCTACCCCCTCAGCCGTATAGGTAGAAGGATAACCCGATAGGTTTGCACTGGTTGCCGTCATGGGGTCTCCCAAGGCCTTCACTAGGGCCTGGGCCCATGGGTGGCTGGAGATACGTATTCCTATCTTTTTTGTATCTCCACAGAGTGGCCAGGGTAGCCCGGCCTTGGCCGGAAAGAGCAAGGTCAAGGGACCCGGCCAAAAACGTTTGATCAGGCTGACTGCCACTGGTGGTATCCGGCTGACTAGAAGGACGAGTTGTGAAATATCTGAAATAAGGATCAAAAGGGGCTTGTTTCTCGCCCGTTTTTTTATGACATAGATCCGTTCGAGTGCATGGATATGTCTTATTGATGCCCCAAGCCCATAGCTGGTCTCAGTAGGAAAGGCCACTACCCCGCCCCTCTTGATTATGCCTGTTGCCTGTTGGATCAGTATAGGATCAGGAGATAGGCCCATATACTAGACTTCTTAGAGCCCCTTATTTAGGGCCTCTATCTCTCTTACCTGGGCCTCTCTGTATCTTTTCAGCTTCTCTGCCAGGACTTGGTCTTCCAGTGCAAGGATCTGGAGTGCAAGTATGGCGGCATTTTTTGCGCCGGCCTTGCCTATTGCCATGGTTGCAACCGGGACACCTGAGGGCATCTGGGCCATGGAGAGCAACGCATCAAGTCCGTTCAGGGCCGAGTTATCCATCGGTATCCCTATTACAGGTAGAATGGTATGTGCAGCCAGTGCACCGGCCAGGTGTGCAGCCATTCCGGCACCGGCTATCAAGACCTTTATCCCCCTTGTCTCTGCCTCTCTGGCATAGGATGCAGTGAGTCTTGGAGAACGATGGGCAGACCTGACCGTCAGTTCACAGGGGACTCCGAATGCATCCAGGATATCCTTGGTTATCTGCATGGTCTCCTTGTCACAGAGGCTCCCCATGACAATACCCACTTTGGGCGGGGTGCCTGTATGTGTACTGGTTGTAGCAGTGCCATGTCTGAGGGCCTTTTGACCAATATCCTTCCTGTAATACATCCCTGCCCAGGAAATTTTCCCTGTTGCCTCATATGCAAGTCCTATTGCCTCCGGGATAGTATTTCCAAGCGCCGTTACCCCCAGGACCCTCCCACCGGAGGTGACGAATCGGTCTCCATCCTTGGCTGTTCCTGCGTGAAAGACCATCACGTCTTTCATTCCAGCTACCTTCTCCAGACCATGTATGACCTTCCCTGCCTCATAGCCTTTGGGATAGCCCCTGGAGGCCAGGACCACACAGACAGCAGGCCTTGGATCCCATTCAAGTTCTACTTCATTCAGCCTCCCTTCAATGGTTGCCTCAAATATCTCCATAAGGTCTGTACGGAGGCGCATCAGGATTGGCTGGGCCTCAGGGTCACCAAAGCGACAGTTAAATTCCAGGACCTTGGGACGCTTGTCCTTGATCATGAGGCCGCCGTAGAGTACCCCCTGATAGGGTCTTCCCGCTCTGGACATGGCCTTTACAGTGGGCCTCATTATGTTCTCCATGATATTGTCAAAGAGGGCCCTGTCTATTACCGGGGCAGGCGAGTAGGCCCCCATACCGCCGGTGTTAGGTCCCTTGTCGTTATCAAATATTGCCTTGTGGTCTTGGGATGTGGCAAGGGGAAGGACCGTAGTTCCATCCGTTATGGCCATAAAGGATGCCTCTTCTCCGGCAATAAATTCTTCTACTATCAAGCGGTTGCCTGCCTCACCAAAGGCCTTTTTACAAAGGATGAGGTCTACTGCCTCCTCTGCCTCCTCCAGGGTATGGGCAGTGATTACCCCCTTGCCTGCTGCCAGTCCATCTGCCTTTAATACAATGGGTAGCTCGACTTCATTCTCGATAAACTCAAGGGCAGGGCCCGGTTCAGTAAAGACCCTGTAAGACCCTGTAGGGATACCCGCATTGGTGAGCAGGTCCTTGGTAAATACCTTGCTTGCCTCAATCTTGGCGGCCGCCTTAGAGGGTCCAAATATCTTGAGCCCTTCATCCCTGAACCTGTCTGCAATGCCTTCTGCCAAAGGGGCCTCAGGACC
>JALTHV010000120.1 GCA_027004315.1 Deltaproteobacteria bacterium | reverse complement strand
CAAGGGCAGCCCTGTTACTCTTCATTGCCTTGGTCTTCCTTGCCCCCATTTCACATCTATGGGGACGAGACATACCAGGAGACCTGGTGAACCCCTCCAGGATCTATCTCGTAAGGCTAAAGGGAAGCATAAATCCCGGTGCAGCAGAATTTATAAAGAGGTCTCTTAAAGAGGCGTATAGGGGCCATGGTACCTGTCTGGTGATAGAACTCGATACCCCAGGCGGTCTTGCATCTACCATGCGGGACATGGTCCAGAAAGTAATGGCATCACCAGTGCCGGTAGTTGTCTATGTGGCCCCTTCCGGGGCCCGGGCCGCATCTGCCGGCGCCATACTCACCATCTCTGCCAATATTGCTGCCATGGCGCCTGGCACCAATATAGGGGCCGCCCACCCGGTGTCCCTGCTTCCTGGCACAGGGAAAGACGATACCATGAAGCAAAAGATAGAAAATGACTTTGCTGCCATGGCCAGGAGTGTAGCGGCAGAGCGGGGACGAAATGTAGAGTGGGCAGAAAAGGCGGTAAGGAAAAGCGTCTCGGCCTCTGCCACAGAGGCACTGAAGCTGGGGGTAATCGACCTTGTGGCAAAAGACCTCAACGACCTGCTCAGACAGATAAATGGCATGACAGTAAAACTCCATAGCGGTCCGGTCAAACTAGTGATAAAATCTCCTGAAATTATACAGGTAAAAGAGGACTTGAGGGAAAGAATACTCAGTACCATAGCAGATCCAAACATCGCCTATATCCTTATGATGATCGGGTTGACAGGGCTCTATTTCGAGCTTGCCCATCCAGGGGTCATCTTTCCGGGTACCATAGGGGCTATAAGTCTCCTCCTGGGGCTGTTTGCCCTTCAGGCCCTACCGGTCAGTATAACCGGTCTGCTCCTCCTGGTTCTGGCGATAGTCCTGTTTGTGCTGGAACTCTTCATAACCAGTCACGGCATACTGGGGGCAACTGGTCTGATTGCCCTTCTTCTGGGATCTCTTATGCTCTTTGATACCTCGGAGACCGGGGTCTCTATTGACTCTGGTGTCCTCTGGCCTACCTTCCTGGGAGTCGGCTCCTTTCTGGCTACTATTACCTATCTGGCCACCAGGGCCACTCTGTCCAGACCAAAATCCGGGGCAGAGTCCCTCATAGGCAAGAGGGGACTTGTCCGGAAGGCAGTAGGGCAGAGGAGCGGGCAGGTGTTTCTGCACGGAGAGCTCTGGACTGCAGTAAGTGAAGAGAATATACCTGTAGATACTGAGGTAGAGGTAATCGGTATAGAAGGACTAAAATTGCGGGTCTCAAGGACCCATGGAGGCAAATTATGACAATTTCTTTGGCCTTTTTGCTTTTTCTGATTGTCAGTTTCCTGATAACTGCTATTCGTATACTGAATGAGTATGAACGTGGCGTAATCTTCAGGCTGGGCCGTGTCATAAAAGCCAAGGGCCCAGGGCTGATAATACTCATACCTATACTTGATAAGATAAAAAAAGTTGACCTCCGCATAATTACCCTGGATGTCCAGCCACAGGACATCATTACCAGGGATAACGTGTCCGTGAAGGTAAGTGCAGTGGTCTATTTCCGGGTGCTTGAACCGGTAAAGGCGGTCATAGAGGTAGAAAATTTTCTCTTTGCCACCTCCCAGTTGGCCCAGACCACTCTAAGGAGTGTCTGTGGACAGGTCGAACTGGACGAACTCCTCTCAGAGAGGGAAAAAATAAATGCACAGATTCAGGAGATACTTGACCTCGACACCGAGCCCTGGGGGATTAAGGTCAGCAAGGTAGAGGTAAAAGACATCGACCTCCCGGATGAGATGAAGAGGGCCATGGCAAAGCAGGCCGAGGCCGAACGTGAACGCCGGTCCAAGATCATCAATGCAGAAGGGGAGTACCAGGCAGCAAGAAAGCTGGCCGAGGCCGCAGAGATCATACAGAAGTCACCCATGGCACTCCAGCTCAGATACCTCCAGACCCTCAGGGAGGTGGCTACAGAAAACAACTCGACCACACTCTTCCCGATCCCCATTGACCTGTTCAAGCCCTTTTTAGATGCCTATAGCAGGCCCAAAGAAGGCAAGACCACCAGTGTATCTGAAATAGAGACAAACGAATGAAAGGAGATCCAGCATGTGCCAGTCTACAGTCTATCTAAAAGAAGGCGATGATGAAAAAGAGATATTGCATGAAGCCATCCTGGTAGAATCCTGTCCTGAAGGAGTAAGGGTACAGGGATTCTTTGATTCCCCTAAGACTATCCCTGCCAGCATTGTCTCCATCGATCTCTTAGATCACAAGATCATATTGAAGCCAAAAGAATTGCCTGTATGATTGATTAAAGCTAAGCGTTCACATTCCCTTCCGATATGAACAGAGTTACGATTAAGGGCATATTAGATCTAGACTCTCATGCTAAGTGGTGCTTCGCACCCCTGAGCATGAAAGTTGGCTCAAAGGGATAAGGCAAGAAATCATATATTTAATCTTTTACTTTAAGCTTGATGCCCTCGCAAAAAGTCTTTTTCTCACGCAAAGGCGCAAAGCTCGCAAAGGCAATCTATTGTTATTAAAAGAAAAAACCTTGCGCCTTGGCGACTTCGCGTGATATTTTGAATTTTTTACGAAACCATCAAGCTTTCAGCCTTGAGCTTTCAGCTTTCAGCTTTGAGCTTTAAGCTTTGAGCCTTGAGCTTTCAGCCTTGAGCTTTGAGCTATTTTCGGATAAAAAAATAGAACTAGGGAGCATATTCAATGACTGATTTGGAAAAATTGCGTGTCCTTTTACCCCACTGGATCAATCACAACAAGGAACATGGCAGCGAGTTTCTCCGGTGGGCCAAGCTGTGTGAAGATTCAGATAATGCAGAGGTAGCCGAGGCACTCAGGAAGGCAATAGGCACTACTGAGCAGGTAAGCAGAGAGCTGGAGCACGTCCTGGACCTGGCCGGTGGTCCTATTGAGGACCCAGGATTGCATGGACATCATCATCACGAACATGGAAAAGATTGATGAAATACATAAGCACACGTGGAGGGATTGATCCAATTCACTTCAAAGAGGCCGTAATGATGGGCCTTGCTACAGATGGGGGGTTGTTATTGCCAACCCCCATCCCATCTGTAGACTCTGCTACCTTAAAGACCTGGAGAGACCTCAGCTATCCGGAGCTTGCGCTGGAGGTCATGGGACTCTTTATTGATGATATCCCGGGCCCGGACCTTGAGGCACTTATCCGGGATGCCTATAGCTCTTTTGATGCACCTGAAGTCACTCCCATTGTCAAGGCAGGGGAATACTATGTCTTGGAACTCTTTCACGGGCCGACCCTGGCCTTTAAGGACATTGCCCTGCAGTTGCTGGGAAACCTCTTTTCTTATCTCCTGAAGGAGACACACAATAAAATGAATATCCTAGGCGCTACCTCCGGGGATACCGGGAGTGCCGCCATCTATGGGGTCAGGGGGAAGGAAAACATAAATATCTTTATACTCCATCCAAAGGGCAGGGTAAGCAAGGTGCAGGCCCTCCAGATGACCACGGTCCCGGAAGAAAACGTCTTTAATGTGGCAGTACAGGGCACCTTTGATGACTGTCAGGCCATAGTCAAGGCCCTCTTTAATCAACTCGATTTTAAGGCACAGTACCATTTAGGCTCTGTCAATTCCATAAATTGGGCCAGGGTCCTTGCACAGATTGTATATTATGTCTATGCCACGTTGAAGGTTAAGAGAGATACAGGAGAAGAGGCAGTCAATTTCTCTGTGCCGACCGGGAACTTTGGGGATATCTTTGCAGGCTATGTGGCAAAACGGCTGATTCAACCCAATATAGGGAGGCTGATCCTTGCCACCAACGAGAACAATATACTGACCCGCTTTGTCCTGGAGGGCCGCTATGCCAAGAGCCAGGTGATTCCCACCTTAAGTCCTTCCATGGATATCCAGGTTGCCAGCAATTTTGAGCGGTATCTCTATTATCTCTACAATCAGGAATCAGAACGGATCAGAGAGGCCTTCTCCTCTTTTGAAGAG
>JALTHV010000119.1 GCA_027004315.1 Deltaproteobacteria bacterium | reverse complement strand
CGGAAAGGGAGAAATATTCAAATATATCCTGTTAATCCTGTCTGACCTGTTTTCTGTTCCTTTAATTTACAGGAGTCTTTTTGTGGCTCATGCATGGACTTATTGAGAAGCTACGGATAAATTTAAGATATGGGCATTACATCGAAAAGATACCTCAGCCAGCTCAAAGAAGTCTTCAAGGTGGCAGAGGCCGGGAAGATCTATCCTGTCTATCTATTTATAGGTGACAGGCCGATTATAGCCCCCCAGATAGAGAAATTAATAGATTGTCTGCTCTCTGAAGGGACAAGGGAGTTCAACCTCGATGTCTTATCTGGCGATTCTTTCTCAGAGGGCACTACGCTGGAACTCCTTGATAGCAGAGGCCTCTTCCCTGGCCGTAAGGTAGTTCTGCTCCAGGACCCGCCTTTTCTGGTATCTGCAGGCACTACAAAGGCCCGATGGAAAAAGATCTATGCAGCCTTGGATACAGGGAATAATGCCAGGGCAGGAGAATTGACCTCCAGGATCCTTTCAGACATAAACCTAGATCCAGACGACCTTACAGGGCTCTCTGAGAGACAGATCAAAGAGGCCTTGGACTGGCCTAAGGACCTGCCTGTTGGGAATTTTTTGAAGTTTCTAGAAAGCAATAGACGAGACTTGTGTCCTATTGAGTCCAGGCACAGGACCTCAGGGGAAGGCATCCTCTCTTGGCTTGCCCAGAGGGCAGACCCATCTTGCTCAGTACTTATTATTGAGTCTGAGGTAGTAGACAAGAGAGGTTCTTTTTACCGAAAGCTCAAAAAATATGGACCTATAATCGACCTGGACAGAGAAAAGAAGGACAGGAGACAGGGAGCGGATTTTGCGAGAGACCTTATCAGGAAATGGGTCAGTGAAGGAGACAGGGAGATAGGGCCTCAGGCAGTCAATTGCATCTTAGAACGAGTCGGGCATGAAGACCTTGTGGCTCTCAAGACAGAGGTCCAGAAGCTCTTATCCCAGGCAGAGAGACATACTACTATAGGAATTAGGGACGTCCAAGACCTGGTTGTAAGGCACAAGGGAGAAGAACTATATCAGCTTACTGACGCCCTTGGAGAAAGGGATCTGGGCAAATGCCTCAACAGCCTGGATTATCTCTTAACCCAGGGAATCCATCCCCTGGCCATACTCCAGACAATTGCAAATTTTTTACGGAGAATGATAGTCTTGAGGTCTGCCATTGAATATGGACCAGGTCTTGGGGCAGTCAGGAATTTGAGATACGGGACCTTTAAAGACAAAACGCTTCCCCAGATCAAGGAATCTCTGGAAGATGTCCTGCCTACAGCGTTTAAGACTGCTCATCCCTACGTGCTCTACAAAATGAGCAAATGGGTACAGGGCTTTAAACTGAAGCGTATGCTGGATTTGATGTCTTCCATGGCCGAGCTGGATATCGAGATCAAGGGAGGTCAGGTCCCAGATAGGGTAATTATTGAGAGATTGATCTTTCGTTTGGTTTCAACCAATGATTATCCCAAACGTCCATGACGGGGGATTTCGTTATCCCCTGGCATGAACGTTTACTGATTTGACTCTATTGTTACGGCAATTAGGTCCAGACCCCTTGTATGGTCTCTCCGCACTTATCACATTTTCCGTCTGACAGCCGATTTTCCACTATTGTGAAACCGTACCTCCTGATGACTTCTGCGCCACAGGTCGGACAATAGGTATTTTCTCCCCCTTCACCGGGGATATTGCCTTCATAGACAAATCGCAGGCCTTCCTCAAGGCCTATCTCCCTCGCGGTACGCAAAGTGGCAACTGGAGTAGGTGGCCTGTCTAACATCTTATAGGTAGGATAAAATGCAGTGACGTGCCATGGGATTGATGGATCGACTCCCTTTATAAATCTGGCTATATCTCTCAACTCTTCTTTAGAATCGTTCCATCCAGGAATAACTAGGGTTGTCACCTCTACCCATACTCCCAATTTGTGCATCAGAGATACGTTGTCAAGGACTGGCTTAAGCCTTGCTCCACATACCTCATGGTAGAATTTCTCCGTAAAACCCTTTATATCGATATTTATTGCGTCCAGGACCGGAGCTAGATGCCGGGTCACATCCGGACTCATATAGCCATTGCTGACAAAGACGTTCCTGAGCCCCTCCTTTTTGCCCAAAACTGCACAATCATAGGCCAGCTCATAAAAAATTGTGGGCTCAACATAGGTATAGCTGATGCTCTTTGACCCGGCCAGTAGAGCGGCATTCACAATGCCTTTCGGGCTTTCGTCTTCCCCTGCTATCTCCCCTCCATGGTTATGCGGATACTGAGAAATTTGCCAGTTTTGACAGTGCAGGCACCTGAAGTTACAGCCTACGGTAGCAATAGAATAAGAGGTTGAACCCGGCAGGAAATGAAAGAGGGGTTTCTTTTCAATTGGATCAGAGCTGGCCGAGATTATTTTTCCGTAAACAAGGCTATAAAGCTTACCATCCCTGTTCTCACGGACTCCACAGATCCCTCTCTTTCCAGGTTTGATGTGACAGTGATGGTTGCAGAGTTGGCATTGTACCTTTCCATTTTCTTCAGCCGTATAAAAAAGGGCCTCTTTCATGTCAGGATCCTCCTTTTTAGATTATCGTATGTCAACCAGTGTACTTTTGCAAGACTGCGGGCCTGGACAAGATGTTTTATAATAGTCAATATAATCATCTTACATCGAAAAACTCCAGGGCAAAGTAGCATCTGAGGATACGCAGCAATGGACATTATCCCAGGATCGAATGTAGATATCGTCCTTGATTTCGACTGGTTGAAAGAGAAAATCGATGTCAGGAGGGCAACAGTCTACGATCTCAATAATGAAAGAATAGTAGTCTCTCAAACTGTCTCACCCATAGCAAGCTATAATATTGGGGAAAAGGTCAAGGTTACTTACCTCACGATGGAAAAAGGTGGTTGGGTCCGATATGGCGTCGATGGAAAATTGACAGATATTGTCACGGACTACAGGCTATCCGGATCTGGAACTGTGCAGGCTATAGTAATAGTACCAGAACCTAGGCATGAGCCCTTCAACCTGAGATTGTTTTACAGATTGGAACCGCCGCTTGATTGCGGCTTAGCCCTTTTTTTTAAAGAAGAGAAGGTGAATATTCTTAATATCTCACTCGGCGGTGCCAAGTTTACTCATAGCAAAGATTATTCTGTAATACCGAAAGAGAGGCTAAGGTTAACCTTACAGATAGATGCACAGGCTTATAATATTGACGCACAATCCTTGAGAATTTCGTCGATCAGTGGCCGGATGGTGAAGAAGCTGGAGGCCGTATCCGTTCAATTCTTGAATCTCGACAGAAAGATACAAGATATCCTCTCTAGTAAGATCAGGGAAATTGAAAGGAAGATGCGTTACAAAGAGGCATATGCCGAGGATTGACTAATGACCCGTTATGTAGATCAGAAAAGTCAGTGGTATGGATAAAAACTTATGCAAAATTATGGGTGATTTCTTCCATAACAGGATTTAGATGACCTCTCAGCCTTAACATGGCCTTGGTATGCATCTGAGAAATACGTGACTCTGTATATCCCATGATCTCTCCTATCTCCCGCATGGTGAGATCCTCATAGTAATAGAGGGAAACTACGAGTTTTTCTTTTTCCGGAAGGGCTATTATGGCCTCTGCCAAAATTCTCTTGACCTCGTTCTTGTTCAAGATGATAGAAGGGTCTGTCTCACTGTCGCCTGCCACTAACTCAAAAGGATCCTTATTATTCTTCTCCGGCATCTTTCTCCGGATCATATCTATATCGAGGAAGGTTATATTTTTTGTCTTGTCCAGTAACTTGTAAAATTTTTCCATGCTGAGTCCCATGGCCTCGGCTACCTCTCTATCCTCTGCAGGACGCCCAAATTCTTTCTCCAGACGTTGATAGGTCTTTGCCAGCTCTGTAGATTTTTTCCTTATGGACCTTGGGACCCAATCTAGAGATCTAAGCTCATCCAACATAGCCCCACGGATGCGGAACTCTGCATAGGTCTTGAAACGAATTTTTTTCGTTGGATCGAATTTTTCAATGGCATCCATCAGGCCAATGACACCTGAAATCATGAGATCATCCGGCGATACATTGGGAGGAAGACGCATGGCGAGTTTCCCGGCAACATATCTTATCAGGGGCTGATACTTGAGAATCAGCTCATTACGCCTCTCCCGTGTAATTGGCTTTCCCTCACTGAAAAATATATTTGTATAGTCCTTAAGTGTTATCTTGGAAAATTTTGCCCTTATTTTCTTGTTTGTTGAGAAAATACTTTCATCAAGATTTGGTGCTGCCATCAACATGATACCCGCCCCCTCATTTAATCTAATCTCTTCCCTGGGCCCTTAGCCTTAATTGGCTTCACATCAGGTCTATCTTGATTTTTCCTCCTTTAGTAGTCTGGCCCGGAAGCCAAAAAAAGATGAGGACCTATATAGACCCTATCTTAATCGACAGAAGCAACACCTGTACCAAAAAGCCTGGATGGGCACCTTTTGCCAAGGCATCCCGGATGCAACGCACTATTTCTCAGGGAATAGAGTGTAGTTAGATTATGTCACACTGACAAAAAATTGAACCTGACATAGCAGGTGGAATCTTCGGTAGAATAGGGATATTTATTAAAATTAGTCAATATGTTGACGTAACTAGATTTTTTTTCTAGAAATTGACACCTTTAAGCGTAACCGTCGTAACTTCTCAATAAGTTCTGGCGTAACCGTTCGCGTCTCCGGCCAGCGGTAACTTTTTTCAGGGTTTCAGTGCGGATTAATGGGCAGTGCCCTGATCTTGTGCATCAAGCGATGCTCCTGAAACCCTGAAAAAAGTTACCGCTGGCCGGGGGGAATATGATCGGTTACCAAAAATGATGCCCCAACTTATTGAGAAGTTACTAACCGTCACACCCCCTCCTGTTGCAACCATCCACGTCCCCGGCCAGCGGTAGGATTTTGAAGGGTTTCAGTGCGGATTAATCGCATAGTGCCCCAATCTTGTGCATCAAGCTGCTCCTGAAACCATTCAAAAGGCTACCGCTGGCCGGGGGGATGTGAACAGTTACCTTTAAGCAATGACTTTTTTAGGATTTGGGTAGTAGATATATCATAGGCAAAGGGTATCCTTGCTACATGGCCCCCGGCCTCTTTGACTACTTCGGCCCCCACTATATCTTTTTCTGCCCAGTCGGCCCCCTTGACCAGGATATCCGGGACAAGGGCCTTAATAAGGTGCAAGGGAGTGGGGTCATCAAAGATTACTACATAGTCTACGGCAGCGAGACCGGCCAGTACCTGGGCCCTCATCGCTTCAGGGGTTATAGGACGTCCTGGGCCCTTGAGCCCACTGACCGATCTGTCACTATTTAGACCTATTACCAGATAGTCACCCAGGTGCCTGGCTGACTCCAGGTATGATACATGACCTGCGTGCAAGAGGTCAAAGCATCCATTAGTAAAGACCATCTTCTGGCCTGCCATACGCCTCCTATGAACTATGTCAATAAGAGAAGACAGGTCCAGGATCTTGGAGCAGGCCCTTGGCCACCAGCGTCTTGGGGGATGGGCAGTGAAGAAGTCCTGCCGTACAGAATCTATTTCATCCAGATCTAGCTCGGCCACCATCGTCGTCTCACCATCACAGGCCTCGGCAAGAATTTCCCCCTGTGGTCCTATGATTGCAGATCCCCCGGCAAACTTTGTATCTCCGACCCTACCCCAGGCGTTTGCCCCTGCCAGAAAGCACTGATTTTCAATGGCCCTTGACTCCATTAAGAGTTCGAAAGGATGCCTTCGGCTAAGAGGCCATAGGGCTGACACAAGTATTAAATTTACCCCCTGGCACACAAGATAGCGCGTGAGTTCCGGAAAGCGGAGGTCAAAGCAGGTTATCAGGCCTATACCCACTTCAGCGTGTCTGAAGGATAGCCAGAAAGAGACAGGATCAAGCCCTGGACTAAAGACTTGGTCCTCTTCCATTGGGGCAAAGAGATGGATCTTCCTATATGCATAAAAGGTGTTATCAGGCCCGATTACATAGGCAGTATTAAAGATCCTTTCGCCTGTCACTTTCCCTACAAACTCAGGAAGCGTACCGGCTATAAGGATCTTGTCTGCCTGCGCCAGGGCCTTGAGCCTGGACAGAAGCCCGGGGATTTCATGGATCAGGTCTGTATCCGTCTTACCTATAGGTCCTGTGGCCCAGAGTTCAGGGAGCAACAATAGCTCTACTCCAGCCCCTGCTGCCTCATTGGCTGCAGACTCGACCTTCTTCCAGTTGGCATGGATATCCCCTCTCCTGGGGGTAAACTGGAAAATTCCCAATTTTAAGGTCGATGCCGTCTGTTTCATGCCTAAATAAGTTTCCTGGTCCTCCAGTCCAGGGTTCTTTCAAGCCCTTCAGCAAGGTCTATCCTGGGGGTCCAGCCCAGCACTGCCTCGGCAAGATCTATCTTGAGGCAGCTCCTCTGGATATCCCCTTGCCTTGCAGGGGCCCTGCCCGGCACTCTAAGGGTGCTATCCATAGGACGTCTCCTGGAAATGGCGTCAAATATGGCCTCAAAGAGGGCCTGGGTCCGTGTCTCCCTTCCTGTCCCTATATTTACTGCCATTCTACTCCCTGTCTCAAGGGCAAGGAGATTTGCCCTCACGATATCTCCTACATAGCAATAGTCCCTGATCATACCCTCTGGCTCAGAGGAGAAGTGATATATTGTACAGGGCCTGTCTTGAAGGAGCCTGTCCATAAAAATGGCCACTACACCTGCCTCACCATTTGGTATCTGGCGGGGGCCGTAGACATTTGCATATCTAAGCACAGTATAGTCCAGTCCGTATTGGTGCTGGTAAAAGGCCAGATAGTTCTCTGAAACTGCCTTTGCAATGGCATATGGAGACAGGGGCTGCGGGAGATAGGTCTCAGAGGTGGGATACTCTTTGGCCTCTCCATAGATGGCGCCACCGGAAGATATAAATATAATCTTGCGGGTCCCGACTGCCCTGGCGGCCTCTAACAGGTTGATAAAACCCTCGATATTTACTGAAGCGTCAAATCTTGGATCCTTGACCGAGGCCGGGACAGAGATCTGGGCTGCATGGTGATTTATCACCTCTGGCCTTTCGTATTTCAGGAGCTCATAGATTTCGCGGGACCTGATGTCCATTAGGTAGAACTTTGCCTTGGGATGAATGTTTTCCCGCCTCCCTGTATAGAGGTTGTCTACCACTACTACCTCATGGCCTGCCTCTATATAGGCATCTACTACATTTGAGCCTATAAAACCTGCCCCTCCGGTTACAAGGACCTTCATCCCATGACCCTCCCTATTATCTTATGATCTGATCATGTTATCTGTTTACAGAACTCATCGCAAGTAACCGTTCATGTCCCTGGCCAGCGCTAGTATTTTGAAGGGTTTTAGTGCGGATTAATAGGCAGAGTGCCCTTATCTTGTGCATCAGGCAATGCCCCTGGAACCCTGAAAAAGGCTATTGCTGGCCGGGGGAATGTGAACGGTTACCACCGCAAGGCCTGAGGATATTCATAAAAAACAGGTGGTATTTTTTATTTTTGCAGTAAAAAAATACTCCAAACCTGTAGACACTGTGTCTATATCTCGGTAATATCACAGACTGTCTACGTGAGGGCTGAATAATTTCCATAGATTGAGAGAGACGCAACTATGCCTAATATAACCTTTCTCCCGGCCAACGTCTCCATAGAGATAGATCCGGACGAAAACCTCCTGAGGGCGGCAATGAAGGCCGGGGTACATATTAACTCTTCATGTGGTGGTGCAGGGGTATGCAACAAGTGCCGTATCTTTGTGGAACAGGGAGAGGTCAAGGGAGAGACCCTGCCAGAAGGTGGGTGGAAGGCATGCCAAACCTTCCCTGTATCAGACGTAGTAGTCCGTGTGCCCGTTGAGTCTGAGGTGGACAGAAAGGTACTCAGGCGGCCAATGGCACAAAAGGCCGCCTCCTGGATCAAGGTCCACACCAAGTCCACGAGCTGGGAACTGCACCCTGTAGTGCAGAAATACCTCGTACACCTGCCTAAACCGAGCCTTCAGGACAGTGCAAGTGATCTCGAGAGGCTAAAACGTGAAATTGGGCAGAAGAGGCCTCAGGCCATCTCCCCGGAAGTAGACAGCCATGTGCTCTCTACCCTGCCGGAATCGGTCCGAAAGAGAGATTGGGATGCCACGGTAAGCCTAATGGAGGGGACAGAAAGGGATATCCACCGCCTCATCCGTGTGGAGCCAGGGGACTCCACCAGCCAGCATCTGGCTGTGGCTGTGGATGTAGGTACTACCACCGTATCAGCCCAGTTGATAGATCTCAAGACTGGAGAGGCTATTGAAGAGGTATCCGACTACAACCCGCAGATCAGTTATGGAGAAGACGTCATCTCTCGAATGGAATTTGCCAAGAAGGGAGATGGCTTCAAGACTCTACAGGAAAAGATAATCGAGTGCCTCAATAGGCTCATAGGAGAACTCTGTTCAAAATCGGGTCGAAAAAAAGAGGCGCTGAGCCTGATAAGCCTGGCCGGGAATACGGTAATGATGCACTTTCTCCTCGGACTTGACACCCGATTTCTGAGGTCTAATCCCTATACCCCGGTTGCCACCCAGTTTCCTCCGGTAAGGGCAATAGACCTAGGCATGGATGTCCCAGAGCATGTATATATGTTTCTTGTCCCATGCGTTGCCAGCTATGTGGGTGCGGATATCGTGGCCGGAGTGGTGGGCGTAGGCATCAATCACCATCCTGAGCTCACACTTTTTATAGACATAGGGACAAATGGAGAGATCGTGCTTGGGAACCAGGACTGGATGGCCTGTGCTGCATGCTCAGCAGGTCCAGCCTTTGAGGGAGGCGGAATGAGGCATGGAATGCGTGCCACCACAGGGGCAATAGAGGTAGTACACATACATCCTGTTACCTTTGAGCCCATGATCTTGACCATTGGCGGGAAAAAGGCCAAGGGGATATGTGGATCAGGTATAATCAGTCTGCTTGCAGGCCTCTTTATGGCAGGGGTGCTGGACCAGAGAGGAAAATTTTACAAAGACCTGGATACAGAGAGGGTCCGCCCAGGCCGGGATGGCTGGGAGTATGTGGTAATAGGGGCAAAATCGACCGCCATAGCTCAAGATATAGTATTCACAGAGGCAGACATTGAAAACCTTATAAGGGCCAAGGGCGCCATGTTTGCCGGCTATTTCACCCTGTTGGAATCGGTAGGTATGGGATTTGAGGACCTGGAACGGGTAATACTGGCTGGCAACTTCGGCAGTTACCTAGACCTCGACCAGGCCATTACTATAGGCTTACTGCCAGACATCCCACGAGACCGCTTCTTTTTCGCAGGGAATACCTCACTCCTTGGGGCAAGGGCATCAGCCATTTCGTTGCCTGTCACAAGAGAACTACACAAGGTAGCCAAGATGATGACCCACTTTGACCTCAGTAGTAACCCTCGATTCATGGATCACTATGTCTCTTCTCTGTTCCTGCCGCATACAGATCAGAATCTGTTTCCCTCAGTCAGACTGGAGTGACTTTATCCCCCTCCTAAAGGCCTCTGCATAGTCTTCAGGGTAGTGACCCGTGATCCACCTTCCCTGTCTCTCGCTAAAGGCACCTGGAGAACCGGGGAGCCTGGGCAGGAAGCAGTAAAAAAGACGCTGATCTGTGCTGGAGCTGTCAAATCGTTTTGAGACCTCATAGCATGTTACCATCTGGGCCCCAAGTCTGCCCATGGTCCGGATCACCAGTCTGATAGAGAGGTCCAGGGCCCTTCGGATCTCCGGACCTGCCTCAAGTACGTTCCCTACATGACCGGTGGTCATTATCTGGACCTCGCCATGGCAGCGTTGTGCCTTGGGTACATGGACCATTACGTCTCTGTCCTCATAGACAATCAGACTCGCCGGCAGGTCCTCCCTCCCATCCAGGCGTCTATTGGAATGGATTGCCTTTAAGTAGGTCTCAAAGAAGGGGATGCCATAGCTCCTTTCATAAAGGGCAGCAAAACGCGCCACCTGATCTCCTACTGCATAGGTGGGAATTGATTCTGGTAAGCTACCTTCCGGGTTTACTGTCCTCACATAGGGGGGTATAAGGGCATACTGTTGATGAATCTGCTGGTGGGATGCGTGTAATCTGTAGCCAGATGGAGAAAAATCAAAACCGTAGTTCCAGCCCCAGAGAGTGGCCGTGTAGGCAATTTCTTTCCCTTTTTTTTGTCTCTCTCCTACCTCCTCTACAACTGTCTTCCTCAAGGACTCGAGTTCAGTCTCGGACATGGGGCCGATCTCTTTCCCGAAATTTCCCAATGCAATATTGAGATTGAGGGCCATCTGCGTATAGACCCGCTGGTAATAGAGGTGACGTAGACCCATTATATCTTCAGGAAGCAGTTCTTCTGCCCTGTACCTTACAGAGTCGTGGGCCATATTGGATGCATAGTGACCCCAGGGAATATAACTGTTTGCCCTGAGATACTCCCAGATATGCGTTTGAGGTCCAGAGATATACTCACCTACAATCGGGCTATTCCCCTGGACCCCAGGCATCAATAGCATGGCCACTTTATACCTGTCCGGAAGGGCCATATTGTTGCCAAGGACATCAAAGAGTTCGCGGTCATGCAGGATCGGCCTCGGTTCTCCAGATCCATTGAGTTTATATCTCAGGCCAATCGGCTCCCCCTGGTCGTCCAGTTCAAAATTACAGGCCAGATGGGCAATGGCCTTGAGGACTTCAGGGTCTCTGGATGTCTGGGCCAGGGTAAGGAGAAGGCCCCTCGGAAGGTCTTTTATGGAATAGGTCCTTTTGCCCGTGCCCTTTAAAGAGCCAGTCAACAGGTCTTTTAGTAACGGGACAGACTGATCTGATTCATCATCCTCCTTTCTGAATCTGAGTCTTCCCGGGTCCTCAGAGAAATACCTGGCCTGGTTATAGAGGATGTATGTAGTCCCCCAGAAGGGGAAGACATTTGGGATTTCATATACCCCATTGGCATGGCTTACGACCAAGTTACGCAGGGGAAAGTTGATTTGGTTACTGATTGCCCGGCCATCCGGATCATGGCCAAGTACAGCCAGGGCATCAGTTTGCCTGCGATTTATGACTTTATAGGATGGTTGGTGCAAGGCACATATAAATGTCCCTGACGGATCTACGCATGTACGGGGTACTTCGTGTCCCACTTCACCTCACCTCCAATAGTCCTTCTATCCCCAGGGATGTAAAAGGCCCGGAGATCTATCAATAGCTGAGCCTTCATACTTCCGCTCCGGAGCCGGGGTTTCCCCTATTTAATATAGCCTGCCATTTTGGTATAGTCACGTTATCAAGAGATTACAAGGAGAATGGAACGGCCTCTGGACTTTTGGCTTTTCTGAATAGAATCAATAGTGCGAATGGTGGTCCCAAGGGGACTCGAACCCCTGTTTCCGGCGTGAGAGGCCAGCGTCCTAGACCACTAGACGATGGGACCGTGAGACAGAGTAAATGTGACTCTCTGTTGTGTCAAGTCCTAAGGATGAGAAACAGGTAAATAAAATCTTACAATATCTGGTTGTCGCGCTCTACCCATAAAATGTGCAGGTAGACTTCCTATTGACATCTTCCAAATATTCCTTATATTACTTTTACTTGCTGTTATCTGCCGGATTTTGAGCCATATGGGGGCGAACCGGATTCGACGGGGGTACGGAA
>JALTHV010000118.1 GCA_027004315.1 Deltaproteobacteria bacterium | reverse complement strand
GGACAGCGGCCGTAAGTAATCCTGCTATAGTCTGTGCAAATTTGCTGGCTTTATGCTCAACCTCGCTCAAGGAAGAGGGATCATGGGCCATAGTTGCAGTCCATTCTGAAAAATCTTTTTGTACCTCGGTCTCAAAGTATGCTATAATAGAAATTAGATTCAGCTCGCAGTTAATACCTTCGACTCCACATACTTCAAATTTGGCCATTGGGATCTCCTTTGCTAGTAATATTGCTATGTTACTATTTTAAGTCCCAATGGCCTCCTTTTTCAAGCTCTAAATGACCACTTTTTGGGAAAGCACCCGCGTCCAGTTGTGCCACGCCCCATTTTGGTGCCCATAACTGCCTGAAATAACAGGGGTTTCAAATTCAAACTATCGAAGATGGGTTATAGTGTCCCTCACGTACCTCCGGTGGTAAGCCAGAAAGTCTTCCGGGAGGGCCCTGACGTCGTTTTCCCTGCCTACCGCTCTGCACGCAGTGCGGGGCAGGCACCAGACGGTTGACAATCCACCCGGCTTCCTCGCGGGCCTTGGTGTTCCCGGGAAGGAAACAACTTGATCCTGCATAATAAAAGTGGCATCATTCGTGTTATGGGCACGGATGAAAATAATAATAAAATGACAATATTAGTTATTGAAGACGATCCTGTAATCACTGAATTTTTGTGTACTGGACTGAAGTATGAAGGCTATGAGGTAACACCGAAGACTGCTGCTAAGGCAGGGCTCGATGCTTTGCAGCAGGCCACATTTGACCTAATAATACTGGATGTCATGCTCCCGGACATCGATGGTTTTGAGGTCTGCCGACACATCCGCGACCGTGGATCAGATATCCCCATCCTCATGCTCACGGTTAAAAAGGAAATCTCCGATCGAGTAAAAGGACTGGACAGTGGGGCCGACGATTATCTGACCAAACCTTTCTGTTTCGACGAACTTCTGGCCCGTATCCGGGCACTGTTGCGCCGCAGTGGAAAGATCCGCGAAAACAAAAAATTGCAGGCCGAGGCTATCGTGCTTGACATGGAAACCAGGGAAGTCAGCAGGAACGGGAAGAGAATTGATCTTACGCCAACGGAATTCGGCCTGCTGGAACTTTTTATGCGCCATCCGCACCGCGTTTTTACCAGGGAAACACTTTTAAACCGGGTGCTTGGCTACGATTATGACGGAGGCACCAACATCATAGACGTTCACATCAGCCATCTGCGCAACAAGCTGGGCGACCGACCACCGCGCCTGATCCGAACCATCTATGCCATGGGCTATGCTTTTTACCCTGAGGAGACAGGCACATGAGGGCCTGGGAAAAGCTTTCTCTGCAGGCACGGCTCGGTCTGCTCTACGCTGTTTTGCTAATTTTTTCTGTCGTTTTGGTGGGATGCTATTCTTACTGGAATATCTGGCAGTTGTTTATCAACAACAAGAGCAGCCATTTACGCGCCCAGGCAAAACCTATCATAGAACACTGGCTTATTGATAATGATCTGGCTAAGCTGGATAATCCCCACTTGAAGCTTAATCCTCAAAATGCCTTTATTTTGGCTCGCGATCTGACATCACGTGATACTGTGGCAATTGTTTTGAATCGAAAAGGGGACATAATTGCCAACGGCAAGCGCCTTCCTGAAGAGCCGGAGGCTCCTATCCCTGACAAGCGGTACTTTCGCAGGGCACTATCCGGGGAAAATGAAGTTACCTACCGCGGCCAGGTAAACGGCAAACCTGTGCTTGTCATGCTGATACCTCTTCGGCCACAGCCGGCAAGTTCACGGATCTTCGGGGTGATCCAAATGAGTACCTTGCTCACAGATATAAAAGAGATTCTCTTCCGGCACGGAGCCATGTTAGTTTCCTTGGTGGCAATTATCCTGATTTTGGGAATTGTTACCGGTTTCTGGCTGATCGGCGTAAGTCTAAAAGATCTGCAAGGCCTGTTGACAAGCTGCGACCGGATCAGCAAGGGAGATTTTTCGCAGCGGGTGCCCGTTAAGAATCGGCGGGATGAAATCGGCCAACTGGCCATCTCCTTCAATCGGATGATGGAGAAGCTCGAAGCTACGTTCGCATCACAGCAGCGCTTTGTGGCCAATGTCGCCCATGAACTGATGACACCTCTTACGGGGCTGCGTGGTTCACTAGAAGTGCTGCTACGCGGCGCCCAAGACGATCCTTCAGCAATGGCTCGACTTTCAAAGGGTATGTATAAGGAAGTCAATCGACTGATCCGTCTCTGCGAACAACTTCTGGGGCTATCTCAACTGGAAAGTTCCTCCAATGTGCACAAGCAACCTATTATCTTGTCTGAATTTTTCAACGAATTTAAAGCCGATGTACAGATGCTCGCGGGCGGGCGTTCCCTGACTATTCAGCAAGGACCGTATGTGAAGGTGTCCGCAGATCCCGATCTGCTGAAACAGATCCTGCTCAATCTTTTGTCTAATGCTTTACGCTATTCTCCAACGGAAACGCCCGTCGTCATCAGCTGGAAACTCCTACCGGAACAGGTAGAAATCCGGGTTTCAGATCAGGGACAGGGCATGGATGCAGAAACACTGTCACACATTTTTGAACCGTTTTACCAGGGAAAAGCCACAGTAGTATCAGGTGACAAAGGCATCGGATTGGGGCTATCACTGGCAAAATCCATGGTTGAGGCCCACGAAGGCACTATTCGGATCGAAAGTGAACCCGGCAAGGGTACAACGGTTTCTTTTACACTTCCTCTGGAATAATCTGCATTGCCAAAAGAACCCGCCTTAAAAATCTTAATCTTTTCTTAATCTCTCCTTTGAGACTTCTTAACCTTTCTTGACTATCCTTTATATAGGAAACAGCGATGGAGGAGTTTATGCATAGATATTTGTGTAAAAGAATAGAAGGGTTCCCAGTATTGATAATTGTCCTGCTTATTACCGGTTGCACTCCAGGTCCCCCACCACCCATCCCGCTTGGCCTGTTCAGCGCAGGCATTGGCTGGATAGTGGCCGGTCTGCTTGTATGGGGTGCTATTTTGCTATGGAAAAATGTCAATTCTGACAAGATTACTAAAACAGATCACCTGACTGATGCCCTGAATGCCATCAATGATCGTCTCACTGCGCTCGAAGAAAAAATGAATCAATCAGAAAGAAACAAAGAATAATAATCAAGGAGGATATTATGAAAAAAGTTTTTACCGTTATAACCGTTTTAATGCTTTTTTGTGTGGCCTCTTATGCTGGGACAGAGCAAAATACTTTCCCGCCACTGCTGGTGCAGCAGCCTGCGGCTCAGTCCCCAGTTTCGCCAGAACCGCCAGCACCAGGGACTCCGCCAGAACCGCCGGTTGCCCCGCCTCCTCCCGGTCCAGGTATTGGTCAAACTATTCCTGCACAAACATTGCTGAACAACCTACCTACTGCTGTTACCACAGTTCAGAAGATCGGTAGCCAGCTTACCCCTGGAAAGGTGTGGACAATGCAGGGACCCGCCGGAGAGATTGAAGTAAAGGCAGGGATACTGTATCAGGGAAGTGTTGTGGCCGTTCTCCATTTCAACCCACTGGACGGCAGTGTGCTTCCCCTTGGCATACATCCTAGCGCCTACCAAAACACCAATCAGATTCAAGCAATTAAAACCCGATTAACTACTGTCATCCGTGAACTAAAAATTTTACCTGCGGCCGAATTCATGGAGCCAGAAGCCAGCTGGTCCTTTCCTGTTGCACTTGGCAACACAATCGTGGTCCATCTGAAAGTCTATTACGATGGCATTCACATTGTTCCTGATTATACGGCAAATCAGGAAATGACTTACTATGGTCAATAACATCCGGCCTGCCTTAAAGAGAAACCTTCTAACGGTTATGCTACTGGCAGCGGCATTGGGGCTGGCGTATTTCCTTCGTCAGCCCCTTCGTCTGTTTCCGGCCATGGTGGATTGGAAAACGATTTCTAGCTTAAGTGGGCTACTTTTAATCACCACCGGCATCAAGGAAAGCGGCCTGTTTTACCTCCTTGCCTACCGTATTGCCCGGAAGATTGACAA
>JALTHV010000117.1 GCA_027004315.1 Deltaproteobacteria bacterium | reverse complement strand
AAAATAATAGTTATAGCGTACGCTTTATCCGACTTTCAGGATATTAACAAAAAGATAAATGAATTTTTTACAAATAACAATCCTGTCATTTCTGTGGATGCTAAAAAGAAAGAACATATTGGGAATCGATTTAATAAAGGAAAGGAGTGGCGCTTGAAAGGGAATCCTCGAAAAGTAGATGATCATGATTTTCCTGACCTAGAAAAGGGTATAGCGATTCCTTATGGTGTATATGATGTTAAAAAAAATCTAGGTTGGGTAAATGTTGGAATAGATCACGAAACATCTGTTTTTTGCTGTGGAGAACAGGGAGGGTCCTATGCTGCAAAAACCTTAGAAGACAAGGGGCGAGCGCATGTTGGAAAAAGAAGCACCCTGTGATCGGTTACCCAAAAGAAGCCTCCACTTATTGAGAAGTTACGACTCCCTCTGAAAATAGACTGATTTTACTATCAAAATAGCCTTTCCTAAAGACCTTTTTAAGCAAATTAGAGAATTGGCCGATGAGTCTGTCTGTAGAATGAGGAATAATTATCTAAAATAATCAAATGCTATAATCATAATTATGAAAGAGATGAAGAAGATATTAGTAGTAGATAACCATCCAGTTATATTGAAATATATGACAGATCTATTGGGAAAGAGGGGGCATAAGGTCCTAACGGCACGGGATGGCCTTTCGGCACTCAATATCCTAAAAAATTTTACCCCCGATATCATATTCGTCGACCTGATCATGCCAAACATTGACGGAAGGAAGCTGTGTAAAATTATCCGCAAGATGCCGGCCTTAAGACATGCATACATAGTTGTCCTCTCTGCCATTGCAGCAGAAGAGATAGAAAAGACGCCAGACCTCGCTGATATTGAAGTCGATGCATACATTGCAAAGGGCCCATTTGATAAAATGGGCAGACATATACTTGCCGTCCTGGATCAGGTAGATCAAAAGGGTTCAACAGGGCAGCCAAAAGAGATCATTGGCCTTGAAGATGTCTACCCCAGACAGATCACCAGAGAATTGCTCTCTGCAAAAAAATATTCCGACGCCATTATGGAGAATATCGACGAAGGAATCATAGAGATTACCTCTGATGCAAGGATTGTATATACCAACTCTGTTGCAGCCTCTCTGTCTGGCATACCTGAAGAGAGACTCCTGGCATCAAATTTCGTCAATATCTTCAAGGAGAGCCAGCGCCCAAAAATCAAGGCCCTGTTAGGATCTAAGGAACCGCCCTTGCAGGTATTTACTAAAGACTCCCCGGCACTGATCAATAACAGAGAATTTGAAGTCAGAATTTTACCCTTCATCGAAGGAGAACACAAATTTATTGTCATTTTAAAGGACGTTACCAGGGAGAGAAAGAGAGATGCCCAGGTCCAGAGGGCCCTCAAGATGGAAACTATTGGCAGGCTGGCCGGCGGCATTGCCCACGAATTTAACAACCTCCTGATGGGAATACAGGGAAATGCCTCTTTGATACTTTTAGATATCCTATCCACCAGTCCATACCATAAGAGGCTAAAAAACATTGAGAGACTAGTCCAGGATGGCTCTACACTGACCAGCCAGCTCCTCAAATATGCCAGAGAGGAGAGATATCAGCCCAGGCCTATCAATCTAAATGAATTGATAGAAGATACCTCAGATACCTTTGGCAAGGCAAGAAGGGACATCAAAGTCCATAGAGAACTGGCCAGTGATCTATTTATGGTAGAGGTAGATAAGAGACAGATGGAGCAGGTCCTCTTGAACCTCTATGTCAATGCAGCAGATGCCATGCCAGGAGGTGGAGAACTCTTCTTAAAGACCATGAACCTCGGCTATAAAGAAATCGATATCGAGGCCCACAAATTGAAACCGGGCAATTATGTAGAGTTGATAGTTACTGACACAGGTATTGGTATGGATAGAGAGACACAGGAAAGGATATTTGATCCCTTTTTTACCACCAAGGAAATAGGTCAAGGGACAGGTCTTGGCCTGGCCTCGGTCTATGGCACCATAGAGGAACACGGTGGATGTATTGATGTCGAGTCTGAGAAGGGGAAGGGGACCTCTTTCAGGATCTATCTACCTGCAATAGAGCCAAAAGGCAAAAAGGGGCAACCCATGTTGAGAGATAAGATGATTCTCGTTGTAGATGACGAAGAGTTAGTCCGGAAAGTCATTCAAGAGATGCTAAAGGCCATGGGATACGAGGTCTTAACAGCAAAGGGCGGAAAAGAGGCCATAAGACTCTATAAGAGATACCAAGCCAGTATTGATCTCGTATTGCTGGACATAATCATGCCTGATATGGGGGGCAAGGAGGTATATGGACATCTAAAGAAAATAGATCCAGGTGTAAGGGCACTCCTTTTGAGTGGATATAACATGGACAGAGAGACAATGGAAATTATGGCACAGGGAAGGAGTGGTTTTATTCAAAAGCCATTTAGTTTTGAGGACCTGGCACAAGAGATAAATAAAATCCTGAAGGCAGATGATAATCTTGAGTCCAAGAAATAGAGAGAGCTGCTCACTAAATCATATAATTCCAATGTAATTGTTTATATCCCCGGCCAGCGGTGGCCTTTTGAAGGGTTTCAGGAGCATAGTTTGATGCACAAAATCAGGCACTTTGCCCATTAATCCGCACTGAAATCCTTCAAAAGGCCACCGCTGGCCGGGGGGAATGTGAAGGGATACATTCCAATTCTGACATGAATGCTCCTCAGGGAATTCAAGAAGGACGATCAAGATGGATGTCTCAGCCAACACCTTTTTTGAGCTCGAAGACCAAAATAGACTACTACATCAACTGCTTACGACACTTGAAGAACACGTGCCAGAAGGGCGCTTTCTACTTATATCTGGGAAAAATGGGGAGATATCTTCAAAAGGGCTCTCTCTGCCAATGGAGGTCCGTAAAGATCTGCTGGAGATGGCCAGAGAAAAAAACGGTCTGGTCAAGACCGAGCTCCCAGACGGTGTCTCTGCCCATGCAGTTCCTATCAAGGACTTAAATGCCATACTGCTCTTTGTATTACCTGGGCAATTATCTGATCCCGGTCTCCAGCATTATGGCACAACTCTTGTCCAGATGTGCATTGATCTTTTCCTGTCGCAGAGGGCCGTTCCCAAGATACAGGTCCTACAAAATCAATATCATGAGCTTCTAAGGGAAAACCAACAGGAATATAGACGCATTATCGATAGTATCAAAGACGGATATTATGAAATTGATCTTAAGGGCAGGCTTATATCCTTTAACAGGTCTCTGCTGGAGATATTCGAATATAGCAGGAAAGAGATTATAAATATGCGCATCTACGACTTGATAGACTGCCAGTACAGAGAAGAGACCTGCCATATCTTTGATCAGGTCTATAGGACGGGGGCACTTACTGAGAGACATAAACTTGCGATTATAAGAAAAGATGGCACCAAGAGGTATATTGAGATCTCTATATCTCTAATAAAAGATAGAGAAGAGCGGCCGATCGGATTTAAAGGTATTGCCAGAGACGTCACCAGACGTGTACAGGCCGATGAGGCACTGCATTATAGTGAAGAAAGATTTAGGGCAATCGCCTCTTCTATTGTAGATGCCCTGATTATGGTGGACCATAATGGAGTGGTCTCCTTTTGGAATAAAGGCGCAGAAAGGATATTCGGCTACACAAAAGAGGAAATAATCGGGAAAAAGCTACATAAGAATATAGTTCCTCAAAGATTTTATGAAGATTATCTAAAAGGCTTTAAGAAATTCAGGCACAATGGAAAGGGCAAGGCCATTGGAAAGACCCTTGAATTGACAGCACTGCGCAAAGACGGGACAGAATTTCCAGCGGAATTTTCCATCTCATCGCTAAAGATAAAAAACAAATGGAATGCATTGGGTGTCCTGCGTGACATCAGTGGACACAAAGAGATAGAAGAGGAACTGAGGAACACGAACCAGCAACTAGAAGATGCCATTGCCAGGGCCAATGAAATGGCAATGAGAGCAGAGGTTGCAAATCAGGCAAAGAGTGAATTTCTTGCCAA
>JALTHV010000116.1 GCA_027004315.1 Deltaproteobacteria bacterium | reverse complement strand
ATCTTGTGCATCAAGCGATGCTCCTGAAACCCTTCAAAAGGCTACCACTGGGCGGGGATGTAAATAGTCACATTACGGAGAAAAAATTTTGGTGCCCTTAGGGCCGATTTTCTATGGCGTAATGGTCTGCAAGTAAGGTCTTGACAGGCACAGAAACCTTCTTTATTATCCCGTTACTATTCATGGCGGGAATAACTCAGTGGTAGAGTGCAACCTTGCCAAGGTTGAAGTCGCGGGTTCAAATCCCGTTTCCCGCTCCAGTTTTCTCAAACAGTGTCTGAACGATGGGGTCTCTTTCGTCCTGACAATTATGAAAAAATTTTCCTCTTGGTCCGTAGTGTGGCTGGTCACTTCACTACTAATCATGTCGCAGGTGCCAGTCCTTGCAGGGACCAAATCCCAAAGTCCCAGGGTAAGCCAAGTTACTACTACCACCAGTGGTCGGGTAGATCTCTGCCTTGGCTGTCATAAGGAGAGACCGGACAAGGCCCATGGGAGGGAAGTCCTGGGATGTGCTGTATGCCACATGGGGGACCCACTGGCCGGGGACAAACGACGGGCACACAGGGGGATGGTTCTGAACCCGGGGGAGCTTCGATTTGTGGACAAGACCTGTGGGCAGTCTGGCTGTCACCCAAGGGAAGTCACCTGGGTCAAAAATTCTCTTATGGCTACAAACCGTGGCATTATCAGCACTCTTCGTTTCTATTGGGGAGAGACGTCTAATCACGACGAGGACCTCTCAGTAAAGATCCTCAAAGATACAGGCATGGACTCACCTGCCCTCGATTATTACAGAAAGATGTGCGGAAGCTGCCACCTGTGGGTGGAAAGAAGGACCCTCCCCTCCTTTCTGGTAGACAGAGGTGGGGGATGCACTGCCTGCCACCTGGTAGAAAAAGGCAGGGCACATCCCTGGATAGTCAAGGATATTCCTATAAAGAACTGCGTCCGCTGTCACAATCGAAGTGGCCGTATCGGACTATCCTATGAGGGACAAGTCGAGTCCGAAGGTTATGGTACGCCCTATGAGAAAGGCGACTTTTCTTCCAGACAGTATGACGATGGACGATTTTACCGGATCGTGAAAGACGATATCCATCACCGGAAGGGAATGATCTGCGTCGACTGTCATACCCAAAAAGAGGTCATGGGGGACGGTAAGTGCCGTGCCCATTTTGAGGAACAACTGGAGGTTACATGCCAGAGCTGCCATGGGTCTCCCAGGACATTGAAGGCCATTGTTACAGCCCGCAAGTCAGATCTTGGTGTCTATAATCCCTCCAATTCCCTTACTTTTCCCCCGGATCACCAAATCACCAAATCACCTGCTCCTCCCAGACTCGATATCGAGGAGAAAGGTGGGTCCTTTTTTCTCAAGGGTAAGCAGGACAAGAAACTTCATCCGCTAGATCCCCCGGATCCAATTGCCTGCCTAAATCCTGTTCATCGTCGTCTGTCTTGTCAGGCCTGCCACAGTACGTGGGTACCTCAGTGCTATGGCTGTCATATACGGCAGGACAAGACCAAGACCCAGTTAGACAAGATTGCAATAAAAGAGACCCCGGGGCGGTGGGAGGAATTTCGTTCATTTATCCGTTATAAGTGTCCGCCCCTGGGGGTATTTGAGCACAACAAAGGCCAGCAGGGGCCAGGGACAGGAGGGAAAATAGTTATCCTGGTGCCAGGATGACAGGATTTTGTTTCCTTCCTGGATGGAGGGGGTAAATGGACAGGCAACTTCAGGCGGCTTACTGTCTCGTGGATGGATCCCCATACCACGCAAAAGGTAGGGCGTAGCTGCAAAGAATGTCACCAGGACCCAAGGGCCTTGGGGCTTGGGCAGGGCAGCCTCTCCCTTGGACGTAATGGATGGAAATTTACCCCTGCCCTCTCTAGTTCTCCTTCCTCTTTGCATATCAAGCATCCCCTGGATGCCTTTGTGGATATAAGAGGGAGACCCCTGGTCCACACCTCAAGGAAGGGACTCAGGCCTTTTAACTCGCATGAAATCAACAAGATCCTCTATGTTGGGCTTTGTCTCCCGTGCCATAAGGATTTCAGAGATCCTGTGATGAAAAATTGGGTCCCGGGGCATGCACCTCTACCTTGCCCTTCATACAATAAATCTGTAAGTTCTCAATAAGTTTTTCTCGTTCCCAGGCTCTGCCTCTATTTAGTGGCAGAGTCACTGAGATTGCGTTATGAGGCAATGCCTCCTAACGAAGGGATATCACCTCTCACTTTAAGCAAAAAAGCAGGTTACTTCTCTACAGTTAAGGCCCTTACCGTCCGATACTATAAATGAGATAAATATTACTGTAATTTTGTAAGACTCTGGCCGGGGGGATCTTGAACGCTAGCAACAACTACAATAATTATTGCCATTCCATCTCTTCTGATTTTCCGACTCTTGCCAAATATTCCATATTGGTAGTAGAGGACGAGGCCCTTGAGAGAGAGCTGCTGACTACCCAGCTCACTGAATGGGAGCTGCATGTAAAGGCAGCAGCAGATGGGAGAGAGGCCCTGTCTCTATTAAAAGAAGACGATACAGTCCGGCTTCTTATTACTGATATGCAGATGCCTAATCTTGGTGGCCTGGGGCTTTTGCGAGAGATAAAGAGTCTGGCAAGGCCCAAGCTGTACTCTATAGTCCTCAGCGGCATCAGGGACAGGCAGACCATGATTAATGCCTTAAAGGCCGGGGCTACTGACTACATGGTCAAGCCCTGTCATCCTGAGCAGATATTTGCCAGATTGGCAGTATTGGACCAAATAATGGCCCTTGAAGAGGGGTATCAGTCCCTAGTCAGGGCCCTGTTTGACGTAATGGGGGATATGCTCGGTAGCCGTGATATCTATAGCCTGGATCATAGCCTGAGGGTCGCTGCTATATCACGAAGGATAGGCCTTCATCTGGGATTATCCTCTGAAGAGCTTAAGACCTTGGAGATGGGGTGTCTTGTCCACGACATAGGAAAAGTTGCCATCCCGGATGACATACTCTTAAAACCCGGCCGTTTTAACTATGTTGATAGACAGATTATGCAGATGCATCCAACTATTGGGGCCAAATTTCTTGATGGACGTTATCCGGATGACAGGATTACTGAGATAATTTTGTATCATCACGAACGGCTTGATGGAAGCGGCTATCCATCAGGTCTGAAGGGAGACGATATAGGCCTTATGGTCAGGATAGTATCGGTGGCAGATGTGTACGAGGCCCTGATTGCCAAGCGGCCCTATAAGGCCGCAATGACCAGCGCCCAGGCCATAGAGGAATTGAGAGATGAAGCGAGAAAAGGGCGGCTTGACAAATCGGTTGTAGATGTCCTGGGAAAGATTGTAGCTAGTTGGGATCCTCTGACTATCCAGAGGCATCCATATAAGGAGATAGACCTACTTGAATCCTTTAGACAAAACGCCTATTTTAGAGAACCATTGTGCAGCTTTTACAATTACCGCTATCTGCTGACACTGGACAAGGCCATTGGCCTTACTGTATGTGGGCCTGAATATTACATGATTCTTGTCAAATTCAGGGACCTCGAGCAGATAAACCGAAGGTGGGGCTATCTAAAGGTAGACCAGATCTTGGATGAGATCGGGGAAGGCCTGCAGCAGACCATTAATGACTTTGCCAAGGCCTGCGATAAGATAGAGGGTAAGGCCTTGCTTTTTCGAATGGGAACAAATTATCTGATATTTGTAAGCTATCCGCTTGATTTTTTAAGGAAGCTGTCTGGCCAGATCCGCATTCATTTGGATACATACAAAAGTCAGTGGGGGCTTGAGGCGAAATCTTTTTTTGAACCTTTTCCTTCCAGCTGTTCCATAGAACATAGCTTGAATCAGTTTCTAAAAACAGTGGCAGCAAGTCCATAGATAATTCGTAACTGTCACATCCCCCCGGCCGAAGACGTAAACAGTTACGAACAAGGTCGTTGCCCTGTGCAGTATAGATTTTGGGCCGATGGATACAAAAATCCCTGTTCGGAAAATACCTCTGATGCTTGACGATCTCTGTCTGCCATAGTAGCTAATGGCT
>JALTHV010000115.1 GCA_027004315.1 Deltaproteobacteria bacterium | reverse complement strand
AATGGGCAGAGTGCTCTGATCTTGTGCATCAAGCGATGCTCCTGAAACCCTGAAAAAAGCTACCGCTGGCCGGGGGGAATATGATCGGTTACCAAAAATGATGCCCCAACTTATTGAGAAGTTACTCTATTGGAGGCTAATATGTTGAAAAGGCGCCTATTGCATATATTCAGGAATACCCCTTTTGGCCGGGAAACGCTTATGCAGTCGGTCTATTTTTGCAAGACACTAAACCTGTTACTCAAGGTCTATATACCAAGACAGCGTCAATTTTTGATGTATTTTCAAAACAGCATCGTAACTGTTGACCTTGACAGCTCATTTTTGAGAGATCCTGAGCACGCAGTTGAACATGCCGAGTCGATCATCATGGAAAGAGGTCTGACCCCGGATTTTATCCAATCAGATAGACTGGCTGCCTCGACCATTCCTGAACTCCCTGTAAATTTCGGCTATATGTGCTGTCCCAGGACTATAAGTGACCTTTCTGCAAAAATAGGATTGGGGTACATAGGGCCAAGGGTCCGAAGTATTGTAAGAAATGCCGGATTTCTGGTCCTTATCCCAACACCTGTATATAAAAAATGGAAAGGGATCACAGTATTTTTTGGTGGCTCAGAAAATGCGTTAAATGCCTTGAGTGTCGGGATGAGGATTGCAGAGGTCTCAGGATATCCTCTCCAGATATTCACCCAGGAGGAGAAAAATTCCAAAGGCTCTTATCAGGAGATATTAAGGCAGCACGATCTGTTTAAAGAGATAGAGGCAGGGAAGATAGAGCAGCTATTTTTTGAAAATGGCGATCTGCGTAATAACCTATATGCCGTTCCCCATGACAGTCTGTTAGTAATTGGGGCCTATGGCCACGGGCTTATCAAAGACTTGGTCTTCGGGAGCATGATGGAAAAAGTCCAGAGCATACTCCCGAATAATATGCTTATTGTAGGGCCTAATTACATCAGTGAGTAACAATATAGCTGAAAGCAAAAAACTTAAAACCTAAAATATCTTTATTCTCCAGGTAGTTCTATCAGGCCCGTCCTGGAGAAGTATCCCCTGTGCTGCAAGTTCATCCCTGATCCTGTCTGCAGTAGCCCAATCTCTTTCTTTCCTGGCCTTGGTCCTCTTTTCTATGCCTTCCAATACCTCGGCCTCTGTCATTCCAAGGGATCCCAGCGCCTCAAGATTTCTCTTCTTGAGGTATGTATCAGGATCTTCATCGAGTATCCCCAGTACCTCGGCAGCCTTACGGATAGACTCTGCTCCATCTTTCAAGGGCCCTGCATATAGGGCCGAAGGCATCTTTTCGGCATCCCGGATAAGGCGATTCAGTGCCCTCACACCTTCAAAGAGGTGCCCAATGGCCTGGGCAGTATTGAAGTCATCGTCCATGGCCTGGTCAAATCGGTCTTGCAGATGCCTCAGTATATCTATAGCCTTGCTGGCCTCCTCAGTGAGAGGCCGCTGTTTCTTTATGGGTCTTTCTGATAGATGCCTTGCATCATGGAGGGCTACATAGCACCGGTCAAGGGCGGAGATTGTCTCGGTTAGGGTCTCAGGGCTGTAGTCCAGAGGATTACGGTAATGTTTGGAGAGGAGGAAGAGTCTCAGGACCTCTGGGTGGTATCTTTTTAGGATATCCCGGATAGTCACGAAATTCCCCAGGGACTTTGACATCTTGGTCTCACGGACCGTTACAAAGCCGTTGTGCATCCAGAATCGGACAAATGTCTTTCCTGTTGCCGCCTCTGACTGGGCACGTTCGTTCTCGTGATGAGGGAATATAAGGTCCAGACCACCTCCATGTATATCCAGCGTAGGCCCTAGGTACTTCATGCCCATGGCCGAGCACTCTATATGCCATCCAGGTCTGCCTGGTCCCCAGGGACTGTCCCATCTGGGTTCACCGGGTTTTGCAGCCTTCCACAGCGCAAAGTCCATGGGATCTTGTTTCTGTTCCCCTGGAGTTATCCTGGTTCCGGCCCGCATTTCTTCTAGATTTCTTTTCGATAGGGCACCATAGCCAGAGAATTTGTGTACAGAGAAGTAGACATCACCCCCTGCAACATAGGCATAGCCTTTTTTTACCAGGATATCTATAAGCTCGATGATTTCCTGGATGTGCTCGGTTGCCCTTGGTTCTATGGTGGCACGGAGCACGTGCAGTGCGTCCATATCCTGGTAGAAGTGCCCTATTTCCCGTTCTGCCAGGACCTCAGTAGAGATCTCCTCTTCTCTGGCCCGGTTGATGATCTTGTCATCGATGTCAGTAAAATTCCTCACAAATTCTACCTTAAATCCCCTGTGCCTGAGGTGACGGACTACTGCGTCAAAGACCACTGCCGAGCGGGCATGCCCAATATGACAGCGATCATAGCTGGTTATGCCGCATACATACATACGTACATATCCTGGCGTCAGGGGCTCAAATACCTCTTTTTTGCGTGTAAGTGTATTATATATTTTTATGGTCATGGTAAAAAATCTCTTAATGTACGTCTTTAATCCATAGATTACGCGTAACCGTTTACACCCCTTCCTCTTACAACCGTCCGTGTCCCTAGGGGGAACGGTTACGATTACACAGGGTTCATTAATAGAGTTGCCTTCAGAATTCAAGTAGGGGTGAACCTATGGTAACCGTTTACACCCCTTCCTCTTACAACCGTCCGTGTCCTCGGCCAGCAGCAGCATTTTGAAGGGTTTCAGTGCGGATTAATGGGCAGAGTGCCCTGACCTTGTGCATCAGGCGATGCTCCTGAAACCCTTCAAAATGCTGCTGCTGGGGGGGATGTGAACAGTTACAACCTATGTGTTCGCCCTTACAGATTTCAAGGCCGAGGCAAATTGACTTGAATATACTACGGGCCTGCATATATAATGAGAATTAAACAATTCTGCCAAGGCAGGATAGACAACACATAACCCATTCACATTCTCTCTCCGGCCGGGGACGTGAACGGTTACGACAAAACAGGGTTATCTTATGGCAAGATCAAAAGATTCCGGATCTAAGACGAAAGAGGGCCTGCCCGGGACGAAGTTGCCCCTGACCGATAATGCCCTTGTAGTGCTGGCCCGTAGATATCTGAGGAAAGACGAGCAGGGCAGGGTTATTGAGAGCCCTGAGGAGATGTTCTCGAGGGTGGCAGTCGCTGTTGCCCAGGGAGATCTCTCATACGACAAAAATGCCGATGTGGAGGTCTCTGCCAGGCAATTTTATGAACTTATGACATCCCTGAGGTTCATGCCCAATTCACCTACTTTGATGAATGCCGGCAGGGAACTGGGGCAGCTCTCCGCATGTTTTGTGCTCCCAATAGAGGACTCCATTGACAGCATCTTTGAGACAGTGAAGCACACCGCCATGATCCACAAGAGCGGAGGTGGCACAGGGTTCTCTTTCTCGCGGATACGCCCTGAAGGAGATCCGGTCAAGTCTACCCAGGGCGTCGCGAGTGGTCCGATTTCCTTTATGACCATATTTGACGTTGCTACTGAGACCGTTAAGCAGGGTGGTGCCAGGCGAGGTGCCAATATGGGTATCCTGAGAGTAGACCATCCTGATATTGAGAAATTTATAGCTGCCAAGACCCGTACCGACAGACTTAATAACTTTAATATCTCTGTAGCCTTGACAGAAGAGTTTATGAGGGCAGTTGAGCAGGGTGAGAAGTATGCCCTGATCAATCCCAGGACTGGCAAAGAGGTCCGCTGGGTATCAGCTCCTGCCATCTTTGACGAGATAGTGGAATCGGCCTGGGTGAGTGGCGAACCCGGGATTATATTTCTGGACAGGATCAACAGCTCAAACCCTACTCCTGACCTGGGCCAGATCGAGAGCACGAATCCCTGTGGTGAACAGCCACTTTTGCCTTATGAGTCCTGCAACCTGGGCTCCATCAACCTGGGTCTGTTTGTAAAAGACGGCAAGATAGATTACCAGGGCATTAAAGAGACTGTATGGCAGGCGGTCCACTTTCTGGACAACGTGATAGAGGTCAACAAATTTCCATTAAAAGAGATTCAGGAGGTGACCCTCCGGACCAGAAAGATCGGCCTGGGGGTGATGGGGTTTGCCGATTCGCTGATCCGTCTGGGCATTCCTTATAATTCTGAAGGGGCCGTCTCTATGGCCAAAGAATTCATGTCCTTTATAGACAGAGAGTCAAAGGCGGCCTCTGCGGACCTTGCAAAAAAGCGGGGTAATTTTCCTGCCTACAAAGGGAGCATATATGATAATCCACGGACTCCATATATGCGAAACGCCACCACGACTACTATTGCGCCAACTGGCACTATCAGCATTATTGCCGGGGCATCAAGCGGCATTGAACCACTGTTTGCGGTCAGTTATGTTCGGCGTGTACTGGGCGGTACAGAGCTGGTGGAGACGCATCCCCTGTTTGTAGAGGCCATGAGAGCTGCAGGTAGCTACTCTGATGGCCTGATGGAAAAGATTGCACAGGCCGGATCGGTACAGGATATAGATGGAGTGCCAGAAGACCTGAAGGCAATATTTATCACCTCCATGGATATCTCACCTGAAGACCATATTGCCATCCAGGCTGCCTTCCAAAAGGAGACTGACAATGCCGTCTCCAAGACCATCAATTTTCCAAGGGAAGCAACCAAGGACTCTATCCGGAGTGCATACCTCTTGGCCTGGAGCCAGGGGCTCAAGGGCATAACTATCTACCGTAGTGGTAGCAGGCCAGCCCAGGTCCTGGGTCTGAAAAGAGAGACAGAATCCATTAGGCAGCCAGGTATCGATGGAAAAATTACCCCCAGGCCCAGACCGGTGAGGACCTGTGGTGTTACTCAGCGGGTGCGAACAGGGTGTGGAAATCTCTATGTCACTGTCAACTGGGATGACAAGGGTATATGTGAGGTATTCGCCCAGATGGGTAAGGCCGGTGGGTGTGCCGCCTGTCAGATTGAGGCAGAAAGCAGGCTGATTTCTCTGGCGCTCCGTTCCGGTATCAGGCTCGAGTCCATTGTGAGCCAGCTTGCCGGCATCCGTTGCCCATCTCCCAGTTGGCATAAAGGCAGCCAGATCCTTTCCTGCCCTGACGGTATTGCCAAGGTGCTGGGCTCTCTAGGGCAGGTAAATCCTGAAAAAGGGGATCCATTTCTTATGACCTGTCCTGAGTGCGGGGCAATGCTTGAGTCAGAGGGCGGTTGTTTTATCTGCAGATCTTGTGGATTTTCGAGGTGTGATTGAGTATCCCTCAGGCTCAGGTAAGCAAGTTTGCAGGTAAGCGGGTTTGCTTTTTGCAGGGATTCAAAGCTACCTCATTGCAATACTGGAGGCAGTGCGGCACTGTCCGCGATCGAATCCCTGCAAAAAGCAAACCCGCTTACCTGCTCGAGCAGTAACGTCACTTCTCAATAAGTGGAGGCAATACAGCATCCCCCCTCACCCAAACCCTCTTTCCCAGGGGAGAGGGCAGGGTGGGGGGTACTTTTTGGGGAAACGATTTGTAACTTCTCAATAAGTTGGGGCGTAACTGTTCACGTCTCCGGCCAGCGGTAGCTTTTTTCAGGGTTTCAGTGCGGATTAATGGGCAGAGTGCCCTGATCTTGTGCATCAAGCTGCTCCTGAAACCCTGAAAAAAGGCTACCGCTGGCCGGGGGAATGTAAACGGCTCCGTAGCGCAGCGGAGGAGAACGGGGAGGGTCCCATGCTGCAAAAACCTCAGAAAACAAGGGGCGGGGGCATGTTGGCAAAAAAGCATCCCGTGATCGGTTACGTTCAGGGCAAGGGTCAGCGAAGAATAAAAATGTCAGAACAAATCACTCAGGATAGGCAGGTTTTACGGATTGCCCTGGCCTATCATCTAAGCCATTGCCCTGCAGTGCTCACCCTTGGGGTAAAGACCAATCTGGAGGACTATTCAGCAAAAGATAGGGCCCTGATCCAAAATGCCACCAAGATCTATTTCCCAACGTTATTCTATGCAGATGCCCTGGATGCCATGGGAAAGGAGATCTTTCCCAGCGTACAGTGCTATCGCTATTTAGGGAATAAGATTAGACAGACGCTCCTCTTTGATCTCTTAGCCATCCCCATGCCTGAAACCCGTATATTTTATGGTCAGAGACAGAGGCAAAAGCAGGCTATCCAGGACTATTTTGAGTTTCCCTGTATAGGGAAGGTCCCTGTAGGGTCTTCAAGGGGAGAGGGGGTCTATCTGATCAAGGACCAGGATGACCTGGAGGTATATCTCAGCAAGGTCAGGATAGCCTATATCCAGCGATATATTCCTCTGGAGAAGGATATCCGCATAGTAATCGTGGGTAAGCGCATCATCCATGCCTATTGGAAGAAATCCATCCCTGGGGAATTTCGCACCAATGTGGCCAGGGGAGGAAAGGTCCTGCTGGATCCTGTGCCTAAAGAGGCCCTGGACCTTGCCCTGAGTGTAGCCGTCCGATGCGGGTTCGATCACGTAGGGATCGATATATGCCAGAATCAGGGTAAGTTTCTTGTCCTTGAGGCAAATATGAATTTCGGTACCCATGGATTTCAGGAGGCCGGAATAGACTATAGGGACCTGCTCTGTAGTATGGTGAGATCGAACGAAATTTAGAATCGTAGGTTTGTAACCGTTCACATTCTCCCCCGGCCAGCGGTAGCCTTTTGAAGGGTTTCAGTGCGGATTAATAGGCAAAGTGCCCTGATCTTGTGCATTAAGCGATGCTCCTGAAACCCTTCAAAAGGCTACCGCTGGCCGAGGATGTGAATTATGTTAGGTTGGTTTCGTTCCTCAACCCAACCTACCCGGCTTTGAACTTTTACCCTTGCGTCCTGCCATCTTCTTGATGACCTCGTTGATTTCGTCCAACCTGAGGGCATAGATCAGGACTCCATAGGAAACTATGCCTAGAGATATAGGTATGAATACCTTGAGTGCAGACAGCCATATCCCCGGGCTGCCTATAATGTGGGTCTGGGCCCACCACACCAACAGGCCCATTATGCCAGAGGCCAGGGATATCTTTATAAAGGATATCAAGAGTCTGGCTATTGGATATCCACCTATCTTTCTATAGAGCACTGTGGCCAGGAGCAGAAAGTCCAGTATCATGGTAGAGGACGTAGAGAGTGCTATGGCCCTGTGCTGTAGCCTGTTCAGCGTGACAGATATGATGCATATGTTTACCACTACGGCCACAAAACTCCCTATAACCGGCCAGCGGGTGTTATCAAGGGCATAGAATACCGGGACCACTATCTTTACTGCTGCATAGGCAAGGAGTCCAATGGAGTAAAATTTCAGGGCCTGGGCCGTCATGTATGTGTCTAGCTGAGAGAAGTGGCCGTGTTCAAACACGAGCCCTACTATGGGTTTTGCCAGGACCCACAGGCCTACGGCAGCAGGTACGGTAAGGGCAAAGGCCATGGTAAGAGAAGAGACCAGCGTGTCTCCCAGTATCTTATAATCCCGTTTGGCTGCCTGCCTTGCCACCATCGGAAGGGTTGCTATAGATATGGCCACACCAAAGAGCCCTATGGGAAACTGTACGAGCCTGAAGGCATAGTTCAGCCAGGCAACACTCCCTTCCGGGCATCGAGAGGCAAAGTTTGTATTTATGAAGATATTGATCTGGGTGGCAGACAGGCCTATTATGGCGGGCAAGATCAAACGGCCTATGCGTCTCAGCCCTGGATCGGCCAGGTCCAGCACGGGCCTGAGCCTGAAGCCCTGGCGCAGGAGCAGAGGCACCTGTATCCCCAGTTGAGACAGCCCGCCCACCAGTGTCCCAATGGCCATGCCTTCTATGGCTGGATATCCCCATCTGGGGACCAGGAATGCAAGCCCTACCCCTACCACTATAGATGTGAGGTTGAAACAACTAGAGGCAAGTGAAGGAATAAAAAAATAGCCCTTTGTATTCAATATTCCCATGAGGAGGGATGAGAGGGAGACCAGGAGCAAAAACGGGAACATTATGACCGTCATCCGCTGAGTAAGTCCCAGCTTCCCGGGAATCTGGGCAAAATCCGGGGCCATAAGCCTTACCAGGTCGCCGGAAAAGGTGATGCCCAGGATCACGGTCAGGGAGACTATTATTGTGAGTGCGGCCAGGACGTTGTTTACAAGACGCCAGGTCTCTTCTTTCGAGCGCTTCTGATCATATTCAGTAAAGACCGTAACAAAGGCGGAGCTGAGAGCCCCCTCTGCAAACAGGTCCCTCAAGAGATTGGGGATGCGGAAGGCCACCACAAAGGCATCCATTGAGGTACCGGCACCAAAGAGACCTGCAAGGACCTGCTCTCTCACGAGCCCGAGTATGCGGGAAAAGAATACGGCAATACTCACTACACCCGCTGCCCGGGCAAGATGTGCGGAGTTTTCCTTTTGGGTTGGGATGTGTCTCTGGTTCAATTGGGCAAGATCACCTTTAGGGATCCAGAGACCTGGCTGCAAGTACCAGATCACCCTTCTTTACCCCCAGGTGCCCTGCCACTACATCACACTTGGCCTTCAGGAGGAAAAATATGGGGGCATCTACATCGGAGAGGGTCTCATAATTCCCCTGACCCTTGCTGATGATAACCGGGGCCTTTCTGAAGAGATCAAGGAATTCAGGGGTGCACTGGTCCATGACGGTGCCAGGTGCAGAACATCCGGATGAGATGATGTCCGCCACTTCTTCAAGGCCTGCTGCCAGGGCATCTTCCCTGGTGGCATCATTGATTATCGGGGCCTCTCTGACTACATAGCTGGTAGGACATGCCAGGGTCTCTATCAGCAGGCGGTCAAGGACTGTCTCTCCTGCATTATCTCCCAGATAGAGGATCCAGTCTGCCATGGTCACTGCCTCTATAAATGCCTCTTCGTCCCACCGGCCGAAGGACTGCCCCAACATCTCTTGGATCTCTGCTTCCAGGTCATAACTCGATGATACCCCAAAATCTATGACATTTCCTAGCGTTGCGATCCGGATGGCCCGGCCCAGAGGTTTTTTTGACTCCAGGATATCTCTTTTTAAATGGGGATATAGGGCAAGGGCCTTTTCAGTCGCTTCCCGTTTCACCTCCTTAAATGGGTCCATCTTTCCAGTATAATTCGCAATGAGATCGTACACCATGACTGCGGTCTTTGGTGGTGGGTCATCTAAGGAAATATCTTCGATCTTTTTCCCTAGTTCTATCAACAGATCCCGGATTTTTCCATCGGAGAGGCCTACCAGCCGACCTGTCCTCAGGGCCTGGGACATAAAACAGGGTATGCAGTCAAGGTAGGTACGCATTATTTAGTTCTCCTTTTGTAGATTCTCCAGCGGACCCCTTTTGGGGTGTCCATCAGCTCTATCCCAAGATCGAGGAGCTGTTGCCTGATCTGATCGGCCCTCTCCCAGTCCCTGGAGGCCCTGGCCGCCTCCCTCTGGGAAATCAGATCCCGGGCCTTTTTTGAGATCTCAGGCCCGGAGACAGAGGTCTCAAGGAGCCCAAGGACCCTGTCCAGATCCAGCAAGGCATCCATAATATATTTGGCATCTGTGGCCGAAAGCCCCTGGGCGACGAGGACGGGATTCATACCCCTTATCAATCTGAAGATTGCCCCAAGGGACCTTGAGATGTTCAGGTCGTCATTGATGCCCTGGACAAAGCCGTCCTTCATGGTATCTACGGCCTCTTTTGTGCGTGGTCCAGGCCCTCCTTCAGCCTTGCCTGCAAGGATAATGGCCTGGATTTCAGATACAAAATAGTCGAGCCGGTTCAGGGCCTTTATCGAGTCTTTGAGATAGCCGTAGGAGAAATGTAGGGGCTTTCTATAGTGCGTACTGAGCAGGAAAAACCTCACCTGCCTCCCAGTGATCCCCTTGGCCTCCAAATCCCTTAAGGTGACGACATTACCTGCCGAGCGCGACATCTTTTTCCCGCCCACCATGACGAGCTCACTGTGTAGCCAGGTTCGGGCCAGAGACCGGCCTGTAAGGGCCTTGGCAATGGCGGTCTCATTTTCATTGTGGGGAAAGATGAGGTCAGAGCCGCTGGTATGGAGGTCAAAAAACTCCCCCAGATAATGCATTGACATTGCAGCGCACTCTATATGCCATCCTGGCCGGACCTGCCCCCATCTTGTCTCAAGGCCTATCCCTTTTTTGAGTTCATCCAGGGTCACACGTTTAAAGAGAGTAAAGTCAGAGGGACTGTCCTTGTCGTAGTCGTCAAGGTCCACGGTCCTCCCGATATCAATGCCTGAGAGGCCCATCCTGGAGAGTCCTCCATAGCTCGCCAGCTTTGAGATATCAAAGTACACAGAACTGTGTTTGACATAGGCATAACCTGCATCTATCAAGCGCTCGGTAAGTTGGATCATGTCATCAACGTGGGCGCTTGCCTTGGGATAATAGGTGGCGGGTTTGACGTTCAGGGAGGACACGTCTTCCATAAATGCATGGATATAGCGGTCAGTGAGTTCCTGGAGGCCTATGCCCTGAGACAGTGCGGCCCGTATTGTCTTGTCATCCAGATCTGTGATATTCATCACGTGAGTGACTTCATAGCCCTGGTATTCGAGTACCCGCCTCAAGAGATCTGCTACTACCAGTCTCCTGCAGAGCCCCAGGTGGGTAAATTCATAGACAGTGGGTCCACAGGAGTAGATCCCTGCCTTCCCAGGTTCTAAGGGCTCAAAGATTTCCTTTCTCCTGGTAAGGGTATTGGTGAGTCTCAGTGCACAGGCCTTATTTGTCTCGTCGATATCCGGGACAGAAAAAATGCCTGTGCTCAGGTAGCGGTCACCACCATCAGGAAAGATGACCACTATAAGCCCTCTTTTTAGTCTTGCTGCCTCTGAAAGCCCTACAGCCAGGGCAGCCCCCGAACTCATACCCACAAAGAGCCCCTCTTCCTGTGCAAGACTCCTGGTCAGCTCAAAGGCCTCTTCGTCATGGACCTTGATGATTGCATCGGGCAGGTGCTTGTCAAAGATCCCTGGCCGGTAGGACTCTTTCATATTCTTCAGCCCCTGGATGGCATGACCGAGATAGGGCTCTACGCCGACTATGCGGACCCCTGGATTGAGTTCCCGAAGGCGTTGCGTAATCCCCATAAGGGTACCCGTAGTCCCCATGGCGGCGACCACTACGTCTACCTTGCCTTCGGTCTGCTCCCATATCTCCATGGCAGTGCCATGATAGTGCGCCATGCAGTTATCCTGGTTGTTGAACTGGTCTGTGCAGAAATAGCGCTCCGGGGCCTCTCGTGCCATCCTGTATACGGCCTCTATGGCACCATCAGTCCCGAGGCGGGAAGGGGTCAGGAGGATCTTTGCACCATAGGCCTGCATGATCTGACGACGCTCGATACTGGCTGCCTCACTCATGGCAATCAGACATCGATAGCCCTTGACGGCCGATACCATCGCAAGGCCGATACCGGTATTACCACTGCTTGCCTCAAGGATTATCTTGTCTTTTGTAAGCTCTCCCCGCTTCTCGGCCCCCTCAATCATAGACAGGGCTATTCGATCCTTGATTGAGCCTCCGGGATTAAAACACTCCATTTTTGCAAGGATGCGGACATCTTTGTGGATATTGAGGTGGCGGATGGGGACCAGCGGGGTATTGCCAATTGTGTCGAGGATGTCTTTGTTGAGTCTTCTCAAGATAGGTGTGATCCTTTCAGGTTGCGGCATCAAATTTTCTTATTCTAGACAATATATATCTAGGCTTTTTTTGACAAGGGCTGTATATTTTTTCAATGTCTTGTAAGATATGATTATTGAGTCATGTAGGTTGGCTTGAGGAACGAAACCCAACAGTACAACATGAAAAGAATGGTAATACAATCAGTCACTAATTATATAAAATTGTAACTTCTCAATAAGTCCTGGCGTAACCGTTTGCGTCTCCGGCCAGCGGTAGCTTTTTTT
>JALTHV010000114.1 GCA_027004315.1 Deltaproteobacteria bacterium | reverse complement strand
TTTTAACCTGAAGTCCTTCTGGTGGCATTCCTTGAGATGTGCCGTGTTGGCAAAGTTTATTGCAGAAAAGACCGGCTATACCCACCCTGATGAGGCCTTTTTGTCCGGGCTCTTACATGATATAGGGAAATTGGTCCTCTGGATCAATTTCCCGGAACAATACGAAAAAGCCCTTGAGACCTGCAAAGACCGGCATGATCTGCTCCCTGCAGTCGAAAGGCGACTGGGTACAAGCCATAGTGAAGTTGGGGCCTGGCTGGTCCGTCGCTGGAACCTTCAATCCTTTATGGCAGATGCATTGCTGTATCACCATGAGCCGAAGGAGAGGATATTAAATGCCTTCCCCCTGGTACAGATCGTATATGTAGCTAATGCCCTGTCCCATGTCCAGCAACAGGATGAAGACTACCAGATTGCAGAAGACACCTATGGCCTTAGCAGATCACAGGTTGAAGAGTTATTGTCTCAGACAGGAAAAGAACTGGAAGATGTGGCCCAATTATTGGATATAGAGATTGAGCCACCAGGAGGCCCGGAACCCATACTTTCTGAAAAAGACCGCGAAAAACGAGGAGATTTGGTACATGAAGTCCGGGACCTTTCACTCCTGACAGGGACACTTCAAAATCTCCTTGAAGCCATTGACGAAGATACGGTTGTGAGAGTGGCTCAACAGGGCTTCAAGATCCTGTTTGATATGAAACGTATCTTTTTTTTCCTCTATGACCCGAAGAAAAATAGTCTTATTGGCAAGGCCACCGAAGGAGATAGGGACCCTTCCATGATCGGTAACCTGATCATTCCCATGCAGGAAGATAGGAGTTTATTGGTTATTTCTCTCGCTAAGGGGGAATCTATCGAGTCATTCAACCGCGATAAATTAACCATTGTAGATGAACAGCTCCTTCGATTCATTGGTAAAGAGGGGATGCTGTGCCTCCCTATGCTTGCCCATGGCGAATATGTAGGGGTCATTGTCGCTGGACTGGATCAGGTTGAATTTTCTCATCTTTCAAGATATTTCAATATCTTGAACATGTTTACCAATAACGTGGCCCTGGCCCTTCATGTAGATCGAGTGAGACGGACCCAGCTTGCCAGGATCCAATCTGAGCGGTTGGCTGCATCGTTGTCCATGGCCCGAAAAGTGGTCCATGAAGTGAACAATCCCCTGGGTATTATGAAAAACTACCTCAAAATCCTGGGAATGAAGTTGTCCACACAGGATTCCGCTCAAGAAGAAATCGAGATCCTCAATGAAGAAATTGACCGCATCGCAGTGATCCTCCGTTCTTTGACCAACTTCTCCAAAGATAGAGTTTATAGACTTATGCCCGTGGATATTAATGCCCTGTTATCAGATCTTATCAGGATCATGGCGGGATTTCTGTCTGGACCTTCTAATATTGAGGTCCACTTGGACCTTGAACATGAACTCCCAACAATCATGGCAGAAAAAGACGGCCTCAAGCAGGCCTTTATGAATCTAATCAAAAATGCCATTGAGGCAATGCCCAGGGGAGGAAACCTGTATATCAAGACCCTCTATATTCCCAGCCGTCTTGAGGGCGAGATAGTCTCTGGAGACAGAAAATACCAGGGATATGTGCAGGTCACTATCACTGACCAGGGATCTGGTATTCCCGATGAAATCAGGCCCCGGCTCTTTGAGCCGTTTGTAACTTCAAAGAGTTGTGGTCACTCCGGATTAGGGCTATCCGTTGTCTATGAGATCATAAAGGCATTGAATGGGACCTTGACCTATAAAAGTGAGAAAGGGAAAGGCACCAGCTTCAAGATTGAATTACCCTCAGTAACTGAGCGGGAGATCTGACAGGGGAGGGGAATATGTTACCTGATAGAATCCTGGTTATTGATGATGAACCCCGTATGTGTGACAGCCTGAAGTTGTTGTTAAAGAATAGCGGCTTTGAGGTACAGACGAGTAATAATGGCCGTGATGCCATGGGATATCTGGGCAAAAACGCCTTTGATCTTGTCTTTCTGGACCTGGTTATGCCGGATATGGATGGCTTTCAGGTCATGGACTACATAAACCGGCAGCATCCCGAGACTATGGTCATCATCATAACAGGATATGCCTCTATGGAATCGGCCTTAAAGGCACTGAGGAGAGGGGCCTATGATTATATCAGAAAGCCCTTCGAACCTGAAGAATTACTGACAAAGGCGAAAAATGCCCTGGATCAAAAGAGATTAAAACATGAGGTCCATTCTATTAATGGGAAGCTGGAGCTGTCAGAGAAACATTACAGGTATCTGGTTCAAAATTCCCCTGACATTATCTATACACTGGATGAGGAGGGCAACTTTACCTTTATCAGTGATGCCGTTGAGCACTTGACTGGTTTTAAGGTCAAGCAACTTATCGGGAAATACTATACGGCCATTATCTATGAAGAGGACCTGAAAAAGGCTGAATACTTCTTTAATGAGAGGAGGACCGGCGAACGTGCCTCCCATGGAGTTGAGCTGAGAATAAAGGTCTGTAACAGCAGCGTCCGTTTTGAGCATTGTGAAGTCAACTACTTGATAATGGAGTTGAAATCCACGGGTATGTATGACAGGCCGGTCACTGAAGATGGCAAAAAATACCTTGGGGCCTATGGTATTTTGAGAGACATAACTGAGAGGAAACGTCTTGAGGCCCAGTTACAATATGCACAGAGGATGGAGTCTCTGGGCACTCTCTCCGGAGGTATTGCCCATGACTTTAATAATCTGCTCATGGCTATCCAGGGGAATGCCTCCCTGATGCTTTTAGATGTGGATTCCATCCATCCCCACTATCAGAGGCTAAAAAATATAGAAGAATACGTCCAGAGAGGCGCCGATCTCACAAAACAACTCTTAGGCTTTGCCAGGGGAGGTAAATATGAGGTCAAGGCCACTGATCTGAATGAAGTGATAAAGAATCAAAATCGCATGTTTGGCTCTACTCAGAAACAGATCAATATTCACGGCAAATATGAGAAAAATATCTGGACCGTAGAGGTCGATCAGAAACAGATGGAACAGGTCTTGCTGAATCTCTATATCAATGCCTTGCAGGCAATGCCTGGTGGTGGAGATCTGTATATCCAGACAGAAAATATCATAATTGATGGGAACTATATTGAGCGCTATCATGCGCGGGCCGGCAGATATGTAAAGATCTCTGTAACCGATACAGGTGTCGGCATGAGTAAGGCAATCCAACAGAGGATATTTGATCCATTCTTTACCACAAAGGAGATGGGCAAGGGTACAGGCTTAGGACTTGCCTCTGTCTATGGAATCATTAAAAACCATGAGGGTTTTATAACTGTCAGCAGCAAAGAAGGTGCGGGAAGCACCTTTGTCATCTATCTGCCGGCTTATGAAAAGGAGGCCATAGAAGGGGAAGGATCGGTCAAAGACATAAAAAATTCTCGAACTGTCCTCCTGATAGATGATGAAGATATAATTATCGATGTTGGCGAGAAGATCCTAAAGCTACTGGGCTATGAGGTGCTCGTGGCCAGGGGCGGGAAAGAAGCAATAGAGGTCTATAGACAAAACAGGGGCCGGATTGACATCGTCATCCTGGACATCGTCATGCCGGATATGGGAGGGATTGAGATCTATAACAGGATAAAAGAGGTCAATCCTGATGCAAAATTTATCCTCTCAAGTGGTTATAGCATAGATGAAGGGGTATCTAACATATTAGAGAATGGCCAAAACGGTTTCATCCAGAAACCATTCAGTATAGATCAACTCTCAGCAAAAATAAGGGAAATTTTGGACCTGGGATCAACCTAAGGTAACTGTTCACATTCCCCCCGGCCAGTGGTAGCCTTTTTTCAGGGTTTCAGGAGCATCGCTTGATGCACAAGATCAGGGCACTCTGCCTATTAATCCGCACTGAAACCCTGAAAAAAGGCTACCACTGGCCGGGGACGTGGACGGTTACACCTAAGCACCCTTTGGGAAATATCAGACCCTTCCGATACTTAACCTTTTAAGCCTGTCTTCATCCACTGTAAAACCCAGGCCCTGTCCCCTTATTATTTCAGCTACTCCATCGAGACCAAAAGAGAGGTCCTCTGATG
>JALTHV010000113.1 GCA_027004315.1 Deltaproteobacteria bacterium | reverse complement strand
TGACTCGCCTATTGCCTGAAAAGCCTTCGTAACAAAATCCGTCGATCTCCTGTTGCACGGCCGGATGCCGGGTTATAGCAAAAATCTTGCTGGCAGGCAGCGCACTGTTGGATTGATGCTGATAAGAGACGAATATGATGCCTCCTATACTTACCAAGAGAAATATCAGACAGAAGATACGAATCATTCTCGAACGGAGAAAAGGACCCATTGGGTAGTAAAAACCTCCTCTCTGTAAGTAGTATAAGGAATTCTGCCTTTATGTGTCAGCGACAAATCAGGCGCATCATATTGGGGCCCTCACTTTTTATTTTTTAATACACAGATTTCGAGACTACACCGATTACTCTAATTATTAATGAAGAATGCCCAAAAATGCATCTATTACTTTTTGCACCTCATCTATAGTAATCCTTCCGTCTCCATTTAAATCGCAGCAGGGCTTGATAGGTGCTTTGCCAAGAAATTGGTTGATGGCATCCTGTACCTCATTGATCTTTGTCTCTCCACTGCAATCGCAATCACCTGGTAAGGGGTTTCCTACTTTGATCATTATGCTATCTCTATCGGTTAGGCCCTGGTCATCAGTCACCTTAAGTATGGCCCTGTATACACAATCTTTACTATAAGAATGTTGAAAGGTCTGATTGGGATCTGAAGTGGACTCGTCAAAGGTACCATCACCATCAAAATCCCACTCAAATAGGGTAATATGGTGGTCAGGAGAAGCATGGTATGAATTGGAGTGATCAAATGTGACTGCCTCTCCAATTGCTGCCTTTGTTGGAGTAGCTTTAGCGATTGCCGTAGGGCCTAGCCGGACAACCCCTGGCATCAAGGTCAACAGCCCCATAGGGGTATCTACCACATCGCCATAGGAATTAACTGGCGACTGCCAGCTTCCATCTTCTTTTTGATTCTTTATTTCCCATGATGAGTATTCATCATACCAGTTGTGGCTGCCAATATAGGTGGTATCAATCCCCTTTCGTGCATAACTCTTCATGCCCTTCATCACTGCGTACATGGCATAGAAGTCACCGATATTGTATTCAGTGTCTGGTGTTGAAGTTGCTGTATACCAATTCTTATCAATAAAATTCAGTGCCATGGTGGTCCTTTGACTATTATAGGGTATGCCTGTGAGTGCCAGACCTATTATACCAGACCCTGTCTTTGCTACATTTACCCACCAGTCTGGAGAGCTATAGCCAAACCCACCGTTTTGTTTATTCTGCACATAATACAGGAAGTTGTCCCTCAGCTCCCCCTTTATATAGGCAGGAACTGTGATCTGTGAACCAAAATGCTGTTCTGCTGCCTCAATACCCATAAGTGGGAACTGGGTAACGGACATATCCGATTCTGGAAAGTTTGCGTCATATCTCCAGCCACCACGTCCACAACCTGCATCCGGTTCCACCTGGGCATATGCCAGATAGTCTATAATATCCTGAATGGTATCCTTCAGATCTTGATCTCCTGTAGTAGACAATGCCATAAGGGCCAGGCCCGTCTCATATAGACGGTGGCCGTTCTTTACATAGAGGCCTATCCCGTTCCCATTTGAATCCGGATTTCTGGTTATGCCGGCTACTGTCTCAGGCCCTATGCAGATAGGATATAGTTGGCTTTTAATGAAGTTTATCGCCCTGTTTACATCTTCTACATAGGGATCATTTGGACTGCCATCCGGACTATGTCCGTTTAGGAGAAAACACTGCAAAGCCAGTGCAGTGATGCCGGTGGGATAGTAGCCTTCACCAATGGCCCCATAGTCCTTTCCACCTGTCCTAAAACGATGTATCTGTCTATGCAGCCACCAGAGTGCATCGTCTATGGCCACATTGACCTTGACAGCCCTTGAAGGACTGGCCCAAAATTTTATAGGATACCTGGCAGAGACGCTGTCTCCATTGTCATCAGTAACAGTAATTGTAGCATTGACCTCTTTATCTGAACTAAAGATATATTGATGCATTGCCTCCAGATCGTATGGATCGTCTGCGGTCAAGTTTCCAGAATCTCCGGAGCCATCTCCAAAGTCCCATACATAACTATATGGAGCTACTCCTCCCTTGGCCACTGCCTTCAGTGTGGTTTTTCTCCCGCTATATGCATCGTGAGGTCTATTATTTGACTGCCATGGTACAATATCTACACTGAGGGGTAATTGAGTAGGTGCTTCGCTGCCGGCAGTGAAGAAAAGACCAGGTTTACTAAAAGCCCCATAAGTTATAGGCAGGTCTTGATCAGGGTTTCCATCAAGGGCAATAACACGCCATCTATATTCTGCTCCTTGCTTTAAGGTATTGGCTGGTATATCTACAGAGGTATTTTGCGTAGAAACAGTATATACAAGCTCTCTGAGATGGACAATCTCTACACTATAGAGATGTGCCCCATTTACTGGGTTCCAGCTAAGAGTTAGTGAGGCATTAGAGTCTACTTTTCCCTGGACCTCATTTAACGTAGGGATGTCCAATTTATTTTGCACATAAGATGGAAGAGAAACTACTAAACTATTCCTGTTTCCATCGGTATCTATTACAGTAAATCTATAATCTCCTACAATCTTATGGAAATTAGATAATCCATTGTCCCTGGAATTCCACCAGTATTCTCCACAAATTGGGCACAGGCTTAAGACGTCTTTGTATTTTTGATAATAGAGATAGTGTATATCTCCGGCAGGGTCTTCGACAAAGACATCTTTCAGACAGGCAGGCTGACACCCAGAGTCATCAGATATATGGGCCCTCAAATGGAGATCCTCCTCTCCCCACGGATATCTGACAACAAAGGCCATGGCCTTATCAATGCTGGGAGGATTCACTCCGGATGGAACATGCTTGATCAATTGAAAATCAACGTGACTTACAGTACCCACAGAGGCACTTACCGTCTTTTCGGCATATTGGTACCTCAAGAACGGGTCATAGATCTTTATAGTGTAATTGTCATCCTTTGAGACATAAAAAATAGGACTCCAGCTATAAGGCGCCTTATCCCATCTCTGGCAATCTATAAGTCTCCCTGAGCCATCATGCAGGACAACGTTTACACCCCCAAGGCCAATACCTGGATCTCCTTTAATGGAAACGGCAATATCAGCACAGACCTGCAAGGTAAAATTGATATCCGGGGTATCATTTGGTGCGTTTACTGAGACCAGGGTAGCATCACTCCAGTTTGTTGTATCGTTGTAGTATTTATCCCTATAGGCCAGATCAGAGCATGGGGCACATGTGCCAATCCTGTAAGTCCCTGTAGGCAGCCCCCTTATGGTATAATTGCCAGCCTCATTAGTATTTGTCCCTGATACCCACTCTCCAGTCTTATAATCCTCTGCATAGACATTGACATTAGCTATGGGATTCCCATCCGTATCTCTTATCACACCAGAAACAGAACCACCTATTGCTAACGCAAAATTAATGCTAGTGGCATCAGGGCTGTCAGAAGAAATAGTGACGGTATCGGCGGTATCTCTATTTGCCTTGTTGTTATAGTATTTGCTTATAAGGTCATCATCCTTCTCACCCCACTTGCCACCTGAAGGTGACCTCACTATATACTGTCCAAAGGGGAGCCCATCTATGGTATAATTTCCATCTGTATTGCTAGTGACCCCTCCTGCACCAGGTCCGTCAATGCGTTCACAATCCACACTCACATTGGCAAGGGGATGGCCCTGGCCATCGGTCAATCTGCCTGATATGGTGCCTCCAGGCCCCAGGGTAAAATTGATATCTGGAGTATCATCAGGTGCAGTGACATTTACTGACTGGGCCTCGTTCCAAAAGAGAGTATTGTTATACCACTTGCGCATCCTGCCCGGGCCACAGGCATCTACACGGTATGCTCCAGAGGGAAGCCCTGAAATAGTGTAGGTGCCATTGGCCTCTGTCTGGGCATTGCTGACAAATTCATTGGTGTTAAAATCAGTTGCCGTTACCCAGACGCCTGAAAGAGGAGCCCCGTTTTCATCTGTTACAGTGCCAGAGATACTTCCAGTTCCGGCAAAGGCACTGCCTGCCATAAAAACTGCAAACAAGATAAGGAAAATACTTAACCTTTTCATATCTCTCCTCCTAAT
>JALTHV010000112.1 GCA_027004315.1 Deltaproteobacteria bacterium | reverse complement strand
TGGAAGTACCAGAAGGTACCACCCAAACGATTTACCTGGAAGGGGTCCCCTTTCCAATGAATTTAGTGCGCCAGGTTTTCACAAACGAGGACGGCTCAACGGGTGTACGCTATTTGGTAACCAGCGATTTGACCCTGATTGCTGATCAAATCATCACAATCTACCAAAAAAAGTTTGAAGTAGATATACAGACATAGCAGATGTATTATCCTATTGATAGCAAGTTATCAGATAATATTTTAGAACTTGCCAGAAAGCGGGGTATATCTTCTGAGACATTGATAAACTTATGGATTTCTGAAAAGATAAGACAAGAAAAAGAAACAGCATAATCGGGTAAGGGCGGGGTTTCCCCCGCCATCCCTACAGCACCCAGCGTGCGGGTCCGCACTGAGCGGTGTCAAGGGACACCAACTTTTACGATTTTGAGAGGTCCCGGTTATCCCACTTTTATCTATTCCTACCTTAAGTACCCTGCCAAAGGTCTGGCGGGATACGTTCATTCAGATAGCAGCACTTCCCTGATCCAGCTTCTCAAGATCACTCAAACGGAGGGCCTCAAGTCCTTCAATAGGGAGCACCACCTTTTCCAGGTCCCGCCCAGGAATCCCCTGCGGCTTGAAAGTATTTGCCATGGGCCCTCCTTGTACAAAACGGGGTCTTCTGGGTGGGGACGATAGCTTCCTCTTGCAATTTTGGGCATTTGACTATATTATAATACTTCATTTTGTACTATCAAGGAGTTTATTGAGCTTAAGCTCAAAAATAGCCACGTACAGGGTCCAGGATTGGATGTTGCCAAATTTGTAGCCGTTCACGTTCCAACAGCACTGGTCAGGTTACGGTGAGTAGGTCTGCTACTACTGCATCTGCCTTTGTCAAGAGCCTTCTCACCATGGTGGTTGCTCCAGTGGCCTGATTTTCGGCAAGCAGGAGGGTCTTCAGGCCAAGTGGGACGATTTCCCTGTGGCATTTGGACAGGGCCGTTATGAGCGTAGCCAGGGCGCTCAGGGCCTGATCCAGTTCAGGATCGGTCTTGAAATTTACTGCTCGAAGACGTCTCAAAAAATAGGCCACGCAGGCGCTGAGCAGTGCATAGGCCTGGATCTTGTTCAGTTGTTCCGTATCAGGAGCATCTCCCTCAAGCAGAATCCGATGCGCATTCCACTTGGCAAAGAGCTGATGATACTCTATGAATTTGGTGGCTGCATCTGAGCCAACATGTCCTGAGAGTATGATATACAGGGTCTTTTCGTCCAATTCCTCGCCACAAGCGTCAAGGGTGATGGAAGCATAGGTCCACGAGCGGGGAGACGGCCATGCCTGTGACTCCATGGGGGTCCCCAGGAAGTATTCCGGATAGTGTTGCAGAAAGGTGATAATGTCCTGACGGACTCCCATCTGCAGGGCAAAGTCCTTGGTCCATTGATCCACATCCGGCCTCAAGTCCACGAAGAAGATCCGGTTGGCAACCGGGGCCAAGATCTCATGAAAGTCCGCCCGATCTGTTGAACGATTACCAGCAAGTACCATGGCCACCCGCTTCGGCAACCGGTGATCATGAATGGTGCGGTAAGTAAGCAACTGAAAGAGATATGCCTGGATCTGGCGATTACACAGGTGGGCATCATCCAGGAAGAGGATGATTGGGGCCTGGTCATTGACAGGAGCCATTTCGAGCACATCGAAGTTAAAGATCTCCGGGCAGGACCAGCGGACCTGCTTGCCGTTTCCGGTGTCCTGCACCATGGGCAGCCCTGTGATCTGTTCCAGCATCAAAGTGGCCATATAGACTACCTTGAGCCCGTACCCCTTCTGCCGGCAGAGCTGGCGCATGAGATCGGATTTGCCTATGCCGGGTGGGCCGGAGAGCCAGAGAATGGACCTGGTCCCGTCAGAAAGGCCTGAATCAATGTGACGAGTGATATAGGGTATGGTTTCTGAAAGGGTCAAACCGGTATTCATATACAATTCCTCACTGGATATTTATGACTTTTCCACGAAGTCCTTTTGGCACTCTCTTGCCGGTGCTCAGATATATTCTCGGTAGCCACGGAGGCAGCATGTCCTGACAATCAGGGATGTCGCTCTCCATGTCCGTAAAGGCCAGATAGACTGAAACAGGTTCTTCGTTTCTGCAACGTATGTAATCCCTTATGGCAGTAAAGACCTGTCTGTGCGATGTGCCGCCATAATGTCGCCGGATTCTCAGTTCTCTCAGATCTCCATGCCCGATAGTCTCATATTCCCTCTGCCACTGGATTTCCGTATCGTGTTTTATGACAAGGATGCGCTTATACCGGTCTCTGACCTCGTTAAGCACTGCCAGGACCCTTGCAAGATCCGAGTCACCTATAGAGGCGGATTCATCTATGCTGATCACTATCGTGCCCGGGACAAATTCATCGGTAGGGGCAGGTAAATAAGGTATGTTGCCTATGTTGGCCAGCCAGGTGACTCTGGGCCGGCCCCATGCGATTTCGGCAGAGCGATCCAGGGCCAATCGCAAGGAATCGCGCAGAATTGCCTCCCAGTCGGTAGTTGGTCCACAGAGCAGGCCTATGACGGCCTTGGCATGCAGGGAGCCATGACCCCGGAGCATCTCACGGAAGAGATGGCGGGAGAGCTGAAGGGCGGATTCCCTTGCCTCCTGTTGTTTTTTATCGCGGTCAGAACGAGGATATATGGGGCTTTGTCCAAAGACGTCGTCCCGGCTGACTCCTTCTTTTTCTTCTTGCTTTTCTTTACGAAAATTTCCTTTACCTTCGCCCATTCCATCAATTTCAGGAGACGGTATCTCAAGCCTGGTCTGCTCTATATCTTTCTTCTTGTAGCGAATACGTGAATGCACAAGTTGGGGTCTACCGATGAAGTGCCGGCGACCCATATCGAAGGCAGCCATCTCCTTTACAGACAGGTCACGAGGCGGTGATACATCCACATCGGCTGATTCGCATAGCAGCCTATAGATTTCCTCTTCCAGGAGATTTTTGAACTCGGGGTTGTAGTGAGCAGGCTCTTCTCCACTGAATATCCAGCGGGGCTGGTATGGGACCATCTTTGGATCAAAGATCGCGCGAAGTTCTTCAAGGAGGCCGTTTATCATATAGTCAGTGGCCAGAACCCACAGCTCAGGATCACGGTTGCGTCTGCGCTTATCGTGCAAGAAAAGGACATGACAGATTTCATGCAGGAGGAGAAAGGTCACCGTTCCTTCTATATCAGGCTTATTCAGAAAAGGGCTCTGGCGGTTGATATAAAAGCAGTCCTCGGTGCGAAGCACTCGGATTTCCTTATCCAGGTCTAAAAAGCGGATATCGAAATTGAGAAGGGCAAGCCCTAGAGGCAGTGCATTGGGATCTCTGAGAATTCCTGCCTGTATCCGCTGGAGGAATTCTGTCTCTCTTTCAGGATCAATAAGCGGCTTCATCTCTGCAGACGGAAAAGGAGCACGTCCTGTGCCCAAATTGCCTGATATGCCTTGCAATGGTGAATGAGAATCTGACACAGTTCCTCGGTCCAGACCAAGCGGTTGGCGTCATACCATTGCGGGAGGTCGTCGGTGCAGTGAGTTGCCAGAAGCTCTGCGGCAGTCCGGCCGTCCCACATGCCCTCCCAGGGGAAAAGCAATGGTTCCCACCAAACGGAAAATTCATTGTTCAAATCACGTATCAAATAACCGGTACAGGATTTCCACGGGAATCGATCCGGATTCCACCACTCTGTAAGTCTGTGACCAAGGTGACGAATAAGAAGACGGGTATGTTGGGGACGCCACAAGAATCGATCCGGATTCCACCATACATCAAAATAATCCGGGTAATGCTTGATAAGGGCACCTACGGCTCCCCAGGGGAAGGTGTCCGGGTCCCACCACTCTTCCAGTGATTTAAGCTCCTTCCAGGGGATATATGGAGTGGTTGTCGACTGGTCAGGGTTCACATGGATCATAATTCTGCCTCTTTTTAAAAGTGGTAATGAGCGATGAATATACATAAAGTTACTGTAATTGCAACTTAGATGCATTTATAATAGCTAAAAAACTAAAAGTCAAGTGTCAATTTTGAGAAAAGCAGGATGCAGGAATTTGCTCTAATTCCGAACCGAGCAA
>JALTHV010000111.1 GCA_027004315.1 Deltaproteobacteria bacterium | reverse complement strand
AGGAGGGGGTGTGAACGGTTACGGCAGTGTTAGCCATGAAGAGGCTATTGAAAAGGCGCGTGCCGAATATGAGAAGTTCCGGAAACAAATGCTTGAGGAGCCTTCTCCGGTGGAGCGGCATTTTATAGAGGCCGTGCGGGAAGTGAAAAAACTGGAGAAAGGTAAAGCGCGGGGTACACGCAAGGGGAAGAAAAACAAAAAAGATTTCACCGCAGAGACACGGAGGGCGCAGAGATGGATAATCTTATTGAAAGCTGTATAAAAGATTCTGCCGCTACTATTTTGCAATTGACCCAGAGGCATCGGGTTCGTATTGGCAGGCGCGTAGAGAGATGTGGGGAGGGTGACATTGAAGAAAAAGGAGGTGGCCATGATTAACCTCAATCGTCATATATACCGCTGCGGCCCGAATGAGAATTCTAATCTCATAGATGAAGATATTAAAGACACCGACAAGCTCCGCAAACACATCGAACCATGGCTAACGGCTATTTTTCAAAGCGAACATCTCTCGCTTTTATTGGGTAGTGGGTTCACAAGTGGGGTTGCCTCCGCAGCAGGTGGAACGGCAGCCTGCATGGCAAAATGTGAATGGTCCGGTGATCTTGACCTCAAAGAAAAAGTTAATGAATATGCCGAGCACATTGCCAAAGCTTGCGGGCGCGGGGCGGCGAATATTGAAGATCAGCTTCGTGCTGCAATGCAGCTGGAGGCCGGCCTTACTGTCATTGGCGATGAGCGCGCAGCTCTTTGGAAGACCGAGATCGACAGACAACTCAAGTTGTTCATGGATTGCATACTTGATTCGGAACGCTCAATACTTTGCGCCGACACCGACAAAAAGCAGACCGCCGATGATCTTCTTGTCAGCTTTCTCCTCAGCTTTGCAAGTCGCACAGCCACAAGGGAAAGGCTCAACTTGTTTACAACAAACTACGACCGCCTAATCGAATATGGGTGCGATCTTACGGGATTACATGTAATAGATCGCTTTGTTGGCGCTCTCTCACCCGTATTCCGTGCGTCGCGACTGAACATTGACATCCACTATAATCCGCCTGGAATACGCGGGGAGCCCCGCTACCTTGAAGGCGTCATCAGGTTGTGCAAGATTCACGGATCAATAGACTGGCGCTGGGAGAAGCAAGAACTCCGTCGCTACGGTGTTCCTTTTGGCGCTCCGGGTGATCACCCCGATATTCCAAAGGAACCAGCTGGTTCTGTGATGATTTACCCTAACCCCGCAAAGGATGTTGAAACCCTGGATTATCCCTATGCTGAGTTATTCCGTGATTTCGCGTCGGCTGTCTGCCGTCCCAACTCGTCACTCGTTGTCTATGGGTACGGCTTCGGCGACGATCATGTGAACCGCGTCATTAAAGACATGCTGACAATCCCTTCAACTCACCTGGTGATCATTGCGTGGGACAAAACCAATTCTGATGATGAAGATGATCCTGCCAATGCCAGTCGCCAGCGGATCAGAAGATTTTGTGAGAAGGTTGGAAAACGCGCACAGATATCACTGTTGCTTGGCAGTCACTTCGGTGACCTGGAAACTCTGGTAAAAAACTATCTGCCAAAGCCTGCCATCGACCAGATTACGATTCGCAAGACAAAGCTCGAAGAACAAAGAGGAGAAGGATACAAGAAAGCATCAGGAGGAGGCAATGATGAGCAAGCCGATTGAACAAATCGCCGCTCTGACCATCGGCACAGTTGAATCCGTATCTCCCTCAGAGATTAAGGTAATTCTTGAGCCAAACGCTCCTCAGGCTACAGCATTGAATACCGGGGTTCCTACTGGCTTTCCACGCATCAATGGATATGTGCTGATTCCGAACGAAACAGGTGCCGTCGTTGGGTTGGTGGTAGGGCTTGGTATTGAACGCTCACAATTCCCGAAACGAACGGGACTAAAAGACTTTGGGCTTGTTGATTTACCATTTCCGCTCAGAAAAATTTCCCTGACCCCGCTCGGTACACTGATTGCCACTAAGCGTACTGGAAGTAGCGAGAACGCCTATAGCCTCAAAAGGGGTGTTTCTGCTTTTCCATCTGTTGGTGATGCCGCACAATTGCCTACAGCCGAGCAGCTTCGATCTATTATCGAAGCCTCAAGCGAAGAAGACCGACGTGTCAAGATAGGCACCTCAACGCTTGCGGCAAACGCAGCGGTAACCGTCGACCCGGACAAGATATTTGGCCGCCATCTCGCAATCTTGGGAAATACCGGTAGCGGAAAATCATGTACTGTGGCCGGGCTCATTCGCTGGTCATTAAATCAAGCAAGAAGGGCAAGAACGGATAACAGCAGAGCCAATGCCCGCTTCATAATCCTCGATCCTAATGGCGAATACTCTGATGCCTTTGCGGATTACAGGCAAGTGAGAAGATTTCAAGTTTCACCAAAGACAGATACAGATGATGCTATTGATCCGTTGCTATTACCGGCTTGGATGTGGAATAGCCAAGAATGGAGTGCTTTTGGTCATGCGGCACCAGGGGTGCAACGGCCAATTCTCCTGCAGGGTCTTAGAGATATGCGGGCCGGGTTGGCTTTACTTGAACCAACGGAAATACAAATTCGGAGATTACTACTCGGCTATAAGAGAATGCTTGAGTCACGTATTGCCCTCGGTCCTCAGGGGTATACAGGGACTCGGGAGGCGTCAAATACAGGGCGAATAATGAGTAACATAGCTGAGGATACAGAGAGCAGACTCTCTGAGTTATCGGACGGAGATATTAGATCACATCTTGAAACACTAATGACTTCGGCTGGAGATATCGCCAATTCTCGCCATTGGGATGGAGACAGAAGCAGACGAGATAGAGGCTTCAATGATTTCAACGAGACCGATATCAGGAACGTGCTGTCTAATATCATAGCCGTGATTGACGCATTACCGGTATCCAGTGATGCCTCACATATCAGTGAGGATGCCCCCATTGCATTTGATGTCACGGCTTTACCCAATCAGCTTCAACAAATTGCGAGCGACAGTCCCGTTGGACAGGCGGCTCAGTTTGTTGCCACTCTCAGCATGAGAATCAGAATGATGTTAGCAGACCAGCGACTTGGGCCAGTGGTCAACCCAGATGAGCAATCAATTACCTTTCAGCAGTGGCTTGAATCTTACATAGGTAAAGACCAGGCGAAAAACGGCGAATTGGCAATTCTCGATCTCTCTTTAGTTCCGTCTGATGTGTTGCATATTGTAATCGCTGTTGTCGCCCGTATCGTTTTCGAGGCCACACAGCGTTATCGTAAACTCAATAACAACAATAAAGAATTGCCGACGGTGCTTGTGCTCGAAGAGGCTCATACATTTGTCAAACGTGGCGGCGATGAAGAATCGGACAATCCCACCCCGATCCAGATGTGCCGTCAGACATTCGAGCGAATTGCCCGAGAAGGCCGTAAGTTCGGATTAGGCCTTGTGCTTTCATCACAAAGACCTTCCGAACTGTCACCGACGGTTCTGGCCCAGTGCAATACATTCCTTTTGCACCGTATCGTGAATGATCGGGATCAGAAACTTGTTGGAAAACTCGTACCAGATAATCTTGGAGGGCTGCTTAAAGAATTGCCAAGTTTGCCTTCACGGCAGGCTATTCTCCTCGGATGGGCTGCAACTGTTCCAACATTGGTGGAAATTACAGAACTTCCAGAAAAGCAAAGGCCACGTTCTTCTGATCCGAAATTCTGGGATGTCTGGACAGGAAAAGAAGAACGAATAATCGAATGGAAGAAGATCGTAGATGATTGGACTGGTATCGAGACAAAATATACAAAGGGAGATGAAGCAGGATCAAATGAAGTGGAACCTCCTGAGATCGATGATGATATACCCTTTTGAGAGAGAAATATGATCCCCAAGGAATGCAAACGCCTGGCGGAAGTGGATTTTCCGATTGCCGTTGTTTCAAAGCACTCGGCGCGGGAGAAGTCTATCCGTCACGGCCATCCCTCGACTCTCCATCTTTGGTGGGCGCGGCGGCCGCTGGCGGCGTGCCGGGCTATGCTTATGGCGCTGCTGTTGCCTGATCCGGTTGATAAGCTCTGTCCCGACGATTTCAAGGCTAAAGCTCGGATGCTGTTGCCGGAATTAG
>JALTHV010000110.1 GCA_027004315.1 Deltaproteobacteria bacterium | reverse complement strand
GACGGTTGCAACAGTGAACGGTTACCTCTTTACAGCTTGCCGAGATTAGTACAGAAGGTCTTTCTCCTCAAGCTTTATTTTGAGTTTATTTAAACTATGCAGTGTCAGGGCCAGTCAACCACTGTATTACCAATATCCTTTGTGGTGTATGGGATAGACCCTACCGGCATTTGAATGACATATTTTGTGATTATAGATATGATGTCCTCACAAAAAGTCTTTTTCTCACGCAAAGGCGCAAAGCTCGCAAGGGCAACCTATTACTAAAGAAAAAACTTTGCGTTTTAGCGACCTTGCAGGATATTTTTGTAACTTCTCAATAAGTTGGGGCTTCATTTTGGTAACTGATCACAGGGTGCTTCGCCCCCCTCACCCTGCCCTCTCCCCCAGGGGAGAGGGTTTGGGTGAGGGAGAACACTGTATTGCCAGGACTTATTGAGAAGTTACATATTTTTGATTTTTTACGAAGTCATCAGATATAGTGTAAAAATAAGATTCAGCTAACAACCTATAGCCTAACATAGTGATGAAAAGGTAACTTCTCAATAAGTGGAGGCTTCATTTTGGTAACCGACCACAGGGTGCTTCTTTTGGAAACGATTTGCGTTAGCCCTGTAGTTTTCTTGGTTTTTGCAGCATTGGAAACCCTGGCTCCGGAGCGCAGCGGAGGAGAACAGGGAGGGTCCTATGCTGCAAAAACCTCAGAAAACAAAGGGCGAGAGCATGTTGGAAAAAGAAGCACCCCCCTCACCCTGCCCTCTCCCCCAGGGGAGAGGGTTTAGGTGAGGGGAAACACTGCATTGCCAGGACTTATTGAGAACTTATATGAAAAGTAATGAAGGTCAGATTAGACAATTTCTGCGTGATCCTTTATGAGCCACACTACTCGGAAAATATTGGGGCCGCTGCACGTTGCTGCTGCAATATGGGCATCCCTCAGTTGATCGTTGTACGCCCCTGCCGGCCTGAAAGCGAAAAGATGCTCAAGATGGCCACGCATGAAGCAAGTGCCCTGATAGAGACAATGCCTGTCTTTGACAGTCTCGAGGAGGCATTGGCCCCATTTCATTATGTCGTGGGTACTACGGCCCGGACTGGCAGGCAACGCCGACCTACCCATACTCTCAGGGGCCTGGCAGAAAAACTGGTTGGCCTGGGCATCAAAGACCGTATAGCTCTGTTGTTTGGACCAGAGAATCAGGGACTGACCAATTCTCAGTTGAGATTGTGCCAGTCCCTAGTCACTATACCTACAGCGGCCTTTTCGTCTATCAACCTGGCCCAGAGCGTCATGATAGTGTGTTATGAGATCTTTATGGCCGCCAGTAACTCCAAAGAGGTGGTTCGGCCAAGGCTTGCGACTACAAGGATGCTTGAGGGTATGTATGGGCATCTGAAAGAGGTATTTCTGGCTATAGGATTAGACAACCCTCAAAATCCAGAATACTGGACGACTAATGCAAGACGCATCCTGGGAAGGCTGGGACTCAGGCCCAGAGAGGTAAAGTTGATCCGTGGATTCTGTCGGCAGGTCCTCTGGGCCACCAAAGATAAGAGACATCCGGGACACTAATTGGCAGTCAGAAACAACATATTTAGGGGAATAGCAGAGGGTCTTTTGTTGGCAATCTTGATGTCCCCGCTATGGCCAGGATTCCTTCATGCCCGTCAAGGTAAGGCCAACATAGCAGTAATAGTCTCTTCACAGATAAGGCCCTATATAATGGCCCTTGACGGGCTACGTTCCGGTCTCAATTACCCCTTAACTGTATACTATCTGAGTTCAAACCCTGAACTCGTACGCCATTATCTAAAGCAAAAATCCTATAGTCTCGTGATATCCATTGGGCCAGAGGCATCTACCCTCACCTGGTCTTTATTGAGGCCTGGAGATAAAAAGATTGCCATCATGGTACTGGACCCACAGGATCTCCTGGCAGATCCCGATCCCTGTGGAGTGGATCTAAGGGTACCCATGAAGGACCAAATACACCTGATAGTGGATCGACTTGGGGACAAGAGAAAGATTGGAATCCTCTACAATCCAGTTGAAAATAAGAAGTGGGTAGAACAGGCACAAAAGGCAGGCGCTGATCTCGGGGTCCGCATTATCCCTTTAGCAATCCATAAGAGGCAGGAAATCACAAAGGTTTTGTCTTCGGCATATCAACATATTGATACGCTCTTATTTATCCCGGATTCTACTGTAATCTCAGAGGCATTAGTCTCCCACCTTACAAAAGATGCCCTGCTCCATGGGATCGCAGTAGTAGGTTATAATCACTTCTTTATGGAGATAGGGGCAGTGATGGCCTTTACTATCAATTACAAAGAGGTGGGAACCCTGGGCGCCGAGATAGCAGGAAAGGTCCTGTCCGGCTCTCGATGTAGGCTTTTACCTCCTCCATTTAAAGTGGAATGGAACAAAAAGGTATGGAAAACAATTACAGAGGACTTTGCTAGTACCAAGAAATCTAAAGGAGCCGTGCCGTGAAAGCCTTGACCTTTCAGCAGAGATTGCTCCTGGGTGTACTGCTCCTGCTTACTGCTACTACTACTACCCTTGGATTTGTAGGGGCACATCTGGGCGAGAGCTTCTTGCGTACCCGTTTTGAAGACCGTATGGCCTTCCTGGCGAGATACCTGGCCCTCAACTCAGAAGTGGGCATCCTTATAGATGACCAAAAGATGCTCAGGCGCCTGGCCAGGAACCTCCTTTCAGAAAAGGACGTCGTCAAGGTCATCATCAAAGATGTACATGGTAAGACTCTAGTTGAGGAGGGATCTGTGTCTCATATCCCTATAAAAGAGGCCGTTGCCGAGGTAAGGCTGAGACAGCAGGAGGAAAACCAGGCATTTTTGGGGTCTTCAGTACAGAATCAACTGCTCGGCAGGGTATATGTAGTCTATACTACCTCAGGGATCAATGAGCTGCTGGCCAGGATGAGGAGCAGATATGCAGTAGCCACATTAGTCCTGGCAGCCGTAGGGCTATTGGCCTTCTTTTTCTTTAGCCGTTCTCTGGCAGCACCCCTGAAGGCCATTGTCAAGGCCTCAAGAAAGGTGGCAGGAGGGGACCTTAATACACGGGTTGAACGGGGCTCGCTGCCTGAGACCAGTGAGCTTGCCGATGCCTTCAACCACATGCTGATTTCTCTAGCAGAGAGTCGCAAGAGGCTTGAAGAGACATACCAGGAAATGATTCGGCAAAAGGCCCTGGCAGAGATAGGGCACTTTGCCCTCACAGTAGCCCATGAAGTCAAAAATCCCCTGGGGATTATCAAGGGGGCCCTAGACATACTCAAAAAGAAAGAGGTGGATGACACGGTCAAGTCCACTATGATTGAATATGTAGAGGACGAGATAAGGAGGCTCAATCGGATCGTCCAGGACTTCTTGGACTTCTCTAAGCCCCGCAGGCCCCAATTTGAGAAAATTGACCTGAATGCCATGGTCAGAGACCTGATACAGAAATTGAGGCTTGAATGGGAGGCCAGAGGCATTGCCATTGATGCCGATATAGCCGAAAAAGAGTGCCTGTCACAGGCGGATCCGGACATGCTTTCCCAGGCCCTCCTCAACATTATTAAAAATGCCTGTGAGGCATGCGACGTGGGTGAACATGTATTGGTAAGGACGAGAAAGTCCCAGAAAAAGTGGGTCGTTGAGATAAGAGACACGGGGAAGGGGATGGATCAGGAGACAAAGGAAAAGGCCTTCGATCCCTTTTTTACCACTAAGGCCCAGGGTACCGGCCTGGGATTGGCCTATGTCGAGAGGGTTATTGAGGCCCATAAAGGCAAGATTAGTCTCAGAGAAAACCATCCCAAAGGGACGATTTTTGAGATTGAGCTTCAAGTTGAGTTAGCTTAAAGCTTAAAGCTTAAAGCTCAAAGCTGAAAGCTGAAAGGTTAAAGGCATGAGGCAAAAAAATACGCCCGTCATCTTTTGCTTTGAGCTTTCATCTTTGAGCTTTGAGCTTTCATCTTTCAGCTATTTTAATAATGTGGGAGAGACACAAAATGGCTTGCATACTGGTAGTTGATGACGAACCTAAGATCCGACATATCCTGAAGATCATGCTGGGCCTTAAGGGACATAATGTAGATGAGGCCCAG
>JALTHV010000109.1 GCA_027004315.1 Deltaproteobacteria bacterium | reverse complement strand
AGGATTCTGAAGATGTCAAAAGTATGTGATATATGTGGAAAGCGTCCAAGCACTGGCTGCAACGTAAGCCATGCAAATAATCACACCAAAAGACGGTGGTTACCTAATCTGCAGAGGGTCAAAGTGGTAGTAAACGGGCAGACAAAGCATCTTCGTGTCTGCACCCGCTGTATTCGTTCTGGCAAGATAGTTAAGCCAGGGGCTTAGGGTTAGTGTAACTCTAGAATTTGTTGGGAATTTACGAAGATAAGCGATTGACTTGGATTATTCCCTTGATTTTTCTTATGTTTGATAGGACCTTGCTCAGATGCATTCGGTCTCTCACCTCTACCTTGAAGTTAAATACGGCATCGTAATTTGGCGTAGTGGTTACCCTTGCCTTCAAGATATTTGCCTCTTCGGCACTTATTGCATTGCTGACCGCTGCCAACATGCCCTTTTGGTCGGCTGAGATGACTCGAATCCTGACGGGATAGGTAGCGCCTTCAACAGGGTCCCAGGTAACCTCTACCCGCCTCTCTGGATCTAAGTTGCGGACATTAGTACAATTCTCTCTATGGATTGTGACTCCCCGTCCCTTTGTTATATAACCGACGACCTCATCGTTCGGGATCGGCGTACAGCATCGGCCCAGGTGGATCATTATCTCATCAAGTCCATGGATTAAGATGCCTTGCTGCCCTGGCGTATCGGCATGCTTCTGGACCTTCATTTCCTTTTCTTCAGAGATTTCTGGTCCCTCAGGCTGCTCTACCCGTATTACTTTTCTGAGTATATGAGAAGGAGAAATCTTACCATATCCTACAGCAAGTAGCATGTCTTTAGGGGTCTTGAAGGAAAACATCTTGGCTATCTCTGTCCCTCTAGTCTTCATGAGTTCATTAAAGTTCAGCCGATGCTTCTTGAATTCCCTGGCACAGAGGTCTCTTCCCAGGGCAAGGCTCTTCTCCCTCTCTTCTGTCCTTATCCATTGACGAATCCTGGCCCGGGCCTTACTGGTCTTGGCAAATTTAAGCCAATCTCTACTGGGGACATGTTGCTCAGAGGTAATTATCTCTACTATTTCTCCATTGTGGAGTTCCTGTTTTAAGGGAACCATCCGGCCATTTATCCTTGCCCCTGAGCAGTGATGGCCTATATCGGTGTGGATCGCATAGGCAAAATCTATTGGAGTAGCCCCCCGGGGGAATTCCTTGATCTCCCCCTTTGGAGTAAATACGTATACTTCGTTGGGAAAGAGATCCATCTTCACTGACTCAAGAAATTCTCTTGGATCCTCAAGTTCCTTCTGCCATTCCATGAGCTGATGAAGCCAATCGAATTGGTGCTCTTTCTCTTTGCTGATAATCTTGCCTTCTTTGTAGAGCCAATGGGCAGCAATGCCCTCATTGGCCACCTTGTCCATCTCTTCAGTGCGTATCTGAATCTCCATCCTCTCGCCATAGGGACCTATCACAGTAGTATGGAGAGATTGATACATATTTGCCTTCGGGAGACTGATATAGTCCTTAAAACGCCCTGGAACCGGCTTCCAAAGGGAATGGACAATACCAAGGGCCTCATAGCACTCTTTGAGGGTCTTCACGAGGATCCTGAAGGCAATCAGATCATAGATCTGATCGAGGGGGACATTCCTCCTGCGCATCTTTCTAAAGATGCTATAGAGGTGTTTAGGCCTGCCGGTAACCCTGCAAGAGAGACCAAAATCCATCATCTTTTCCGCTATAAGGTCCTTTACCTCCTCCACATAGGCCTTCCTCTTGCCTAGGTGATCCTCTACTTCCTTACGGAGGTCCTGATACTCTTGGGGATAGATATAAAGAAAGGCCAGGTCCTCAAGCTCCAGCTTGACCCAGTCAATTCCAAGACGCCCTGCAAGGGGTGCATAGATATCCAGGGTCTCTCTGGCAATCTTGACCCTCTTGTACTCCTTCTGATACTCTAGGGTGCGCATATTGTGAAGTCTGTCGGCAAGCTTCACCAACAGGACCCGAATATCCTTGGACATGGCAAGGATCATCTTTCGGATATTCTCTGCCTGCTTATAGATCTGGCTCTGGAATCGGATTTTACTGAGTTTTGTGACCCCATCCACGATCTGGGCCACATCCTTGCCGAACATCTCTTCCACTTCCTCAATAGTGGCAAGGGTATCCTCTACTGTGTCATGGAGGAGGCCGGCTGCTATGCTGGCACTGTCCAGGCGCAGCTCTGCCAGGATATAGGCTACTGCCAGGGGATGCGTGAGATAGGGTTCACCTGAAAGTCTGGTCTGACCCGCATGTACCTTGGCAGAATATACATAGGCCTTTTCTACCAGACTGGTGTCTGCATCAGGGGAGTAAGAATGGATCTTGTCAAGTATGTCGTTGAGGCGAATCATTAAAGCATTTCACTGGCCCTTTTCACTGCCCTGTCCCTTTGGACCAAGATGGTCTTGCCTGTGGCCCTATCCCTGATCTCCACCTCATTTGTCTCCTTAAGCCGTTTACCTACCGTAATTCTTAAGGGAATCCCTATAAGGTCTGCATCTTTAAACTTCACACCAGGACGTTCTTTGCGATCATCGAGCAGGGTCTCTACCCCTTGGGCCATCAATCCATTATAGATATCTTCAGCAGCCTCCACCATCACAGTATCTGTGACATTGACCAGAGAGATTATTACCTCAAAGGGGGCAATTGGTGCAGGGAAGATAATGCCGTTTTCGTCGTGATTCTGTTCTATGGCCGCTGCCAATGTCCTGCCTACGCCGATGCCGTAACACCCCATAACTATAGGCCTTTTTCTTCCATTAGCGTCCAGAAACGTTGCTCCCATTGCCTCGCTGTATTTGGTGCCAAGCTTAAAGATATGTCCTACTTCTATACCCCGCTTCAGCTCTATCTTCCCCTTGCACCTGGGGCATGGGTCTTTCTCAGTAATGACCCTGATGTCGGCAAACTCTGGCCTTGGCACGTCTCTTCCCCAGTTTACTCCTGTGTAATGGGCATCGACTTCATTGGCACCTGTCACAAAGTCCTTGAGGTCAAAGAGGTCCTGATCAGCTATTATCTTTAGACCTCCTGAAAGACCAACTGGCCCTGCAAACCCTACAGGCGCACCAGTAATCCTCCGGACCGTGTCACTGTCGGCAAGCTCCAGATCCTCTGCACCTAAAAAGCGCCTTAGCTTTACATCATTCAGCTCATGATTCCCCTTTAAGAGGGCCACCACAGGCCTTCCATCTGCCAACAGTATAAGGGTCTTGACCAGGCAGGTATCAGATATACCCAGAAATTCCGTGACCTCTTTCACAGATCGTCTCCCCGGGGTATTCACCTTGGTCATTGGCTTGGAAGGCCGGACATCAGGATGATCAGATGGATGAATAACCGGGGCAAGTTCAACATTGGCTGCATAGTCACAGGATGTACAGCAGGCTATCTGGTCCTCACCAGTATCTGCCAGGACCATGAATTCATGGGAGGCATGCCCGCCAATACTGCCAGTATCTGCCTCAACAGGCCTGAAATTGAGACCACAGCGCTCAAATATCCTGCAATATGCCTGATACATGGCCTGATAGGTCTCCTCAAGGGCCTCATCATCCACGTCAAAGCTATAGGCATCCTTCATTATGAATTCCCTGCCCCGCATCAGTCCGAAGCGAGGCCGGATCTCATCACGAAACTTCGTCTGGATCTGGTACAGATTTATTGGGAAATCCCGGTAGGATCTCACCTCTCCCCGTATAAGATCTGTTATTACCTCCTCGTGGGTAGGGCCAAGGCCATAGGCCCTCTGGTGCCTGTCTTTGAGACGCAGGAGTTCCTTCCCGTATCTGTCCCACCTGCCGCTCTCCTGCCAGAGTTCAGCCGGCTGCACCAGAGGCAAAAGGACTTCCTGGGCACCAGCGCGATTCATCTCCTCTCTGATTATGCCTTCTATTTTGCGAAGAGACCTCAAACCCAGAGGAAGATATGAATAGAGACCAGAGGCCAGCTTCCGGATCATACCTGCCCTCAATAACAGTTTGTGAGATATAATCTCTGCCTCTGCCGGCACCTCTTTTAGGGTAGGCAGAAAAAATCTTGAATACCTCATCTGGTACCCTCAAATCTCTCCTTGACCAGTTT
>JALTHV010000108.1 GCA_027004315.1 Deltaproteobacteria bacterium | reverse complement strand
TAGCTGCTCCTGGTTCCATAAAGCCTTACAGCAACTTTAAGGCCGAGGTATATGTATTGACCAAGGAAGAAGGAGGCCGTCACACGCCTTTTTTTGCAGGTTATCGTCCCCAGTTTTATTTCAGGACTACGGATGTTACTGGTGTAGTGACGTTACCAGAGGGTGTAGAGATGGTGATGCCTGGGGACAATGCGTCCTTAGAGGTCTCGATGATTCAGCCTATAGCCATGGAAGAAGGGGTGCGGTTTGCGATCCGTGAGGGTGGCAAGACAGTGGGAGCTGGAGTGGTAAGCCAGATCCTGAGCTAGGAGAAGGATTATGAGAGAGATAGTTACTCTTGCATGTAAGGTCTGCAAACGACGCAATTATACTACTACTAAAAATAAACGGACTACTCCAGGGAAGCTTGAACTCAAAAAATATTGTCCCTTTGGTAAGCGGCATACCTTGCATAGAGAGGTAAAGTAGGCCTAGTCTTTCTCTATGTCCAGTATGCTGACTTCAAGATTTAGTGGGATGTCACAGGACATGGATTGTACTCAGTGTCGAGTAATATAGATTTCATTAGGCCAGTAGCTCTAATGGTAGAGCACCGGACTCCAAATCCGGGAGTTGGGGGTTCGAGTCCCTCCTGGCCTGCCAGTATTTATTGTCAGGCCTCGAGTCAGGAGAATTGAGTGTCGAAAAGAAGAAAAAAGAAGGCCCGGAGCAGGAGCAAGGCCCCAGTTGTAGCAGACAATAAGGTCGAACCTACCAAAGATCAGGCAGCTATACAGGTCTCCAGAAAAGTAGGAACCAACTTGTCCCTGGGCAGTAATATCAAGGGCTATGTGGAAAAGGTCAAGTCCTTCCTTAAAGAGGTCCGTGTCGAGTTTGATAAGGTAACCTGGCCTTCTAAAAAGGAAACAGTCGCCATGACTAGTGCTGTCCTGGCGATCACCTTTTTCTTTACCGCTTACCTGGGCATAGTAGATATTTCTCTGACAAAGCTTGTCAGCCTTTTCATCTATTAGCAGTCAATAGCGCTTCTTGTGAGGTGAGGTCCCGTATTTTGTCTGAATTTTGGCTACATGGGCGTTTCCCAAGGGGGTAAAGTAACTATTGAACAGAGGATGGCTTTTAAAAATCGTCCGGGGATGAAAGTCTTTTATGGAACATAAATGGTATATTGTACATACTTATTCCGGATTTGAGAATAAGGTCAAACTCTCGCTGGAAGAGAGGATTAGGCAGCACGGAATGGAGGAATATTTCTCTGGGGTGGTGGTCCCTACGGAAAAGGTAGTGGAAGTCCTCAGAGGAGAGCGGCGTACTTCATCCAGGAAGGTCTTCCCAGGTTATATACTGGTCCATATGTATCTCAATGATTATACATGGCATTTGGTCCAGGATACACCTAAGGTAACCGGTTTTATCGGTGGGCTGGAAAATCCGGTAGCCCTTCCAGATAAAGATGCTGAGAAAATAATTCATCAGATGGAAGAGCGGGCACTTACTCCGATACCTAAGCATAGCTATGAAAAGGGCGATCATGTGACCGTTACAGATGGACCTTTTGCCAACTTTAGCGGGGTTGTAGATGAAGTCAGACCAGAAAAGGGTAAAATTCGGGTACTTGTATCTATTTTCGGGAGGTCGACGCCTGTTGAGCTGGAATTCCAACACGTGCAGAAATCCGGATAATAATAAAGGGAGAGAACTATGGCCAAAAAAGTCTTATCATATATTAAACTCCAGATCCCAGCCGGGCAGGCAAATCCATCTCCGCCCGTAGGACCGGCCTTGGGCCAGCATGGGGTGAACATCATGGAGTTTGTAAAGGCATTTAATGCCAAGACTCAAGATCAGGTAGGGATGATAATCCCGGTGATTATAACAGTCTATGCAGACAGGTCATTCAGCTTTATTCTAAAGACGCCGCCAGCATCCGTTTTACTTAAGAAGGCGATTGGCATCGAAAAGGCCTCAGGGGTCCCCAACCGAGATAAAGTTGGGAAGGTTACCAGAGAGCAGGTAGAAGAGATTGCCAAAAGGAAGATGCCGGACCTGACTGCTGGCGATTTGGGTGCGGCTGTACGTTGCATTGCTGGCACAGCCCGCAGTATGGGCATAGAGGTTGTTGATTAGGGAGATATTCCATGACGAGTCATGGCAAAAAATATTGTAAAGTAAAGACTAAGATTGATGCTGGTAAAAAGTATAACCTGGATGAAGCGATAAATAGTGTACTTGCTACCCACTATGCCAACTTTGATGAGAGCGTGGACGTAGCTGTAGTTACAGGGCTCGATCCCAGAAAGGCTGACCAGAATGTGAGGGGATCTGTAGTCCTTCCACATGGAACCGGACGAACTCAAAGGGTCTTGGTTATTGCCAAAGGGGAAAAGGCCAAAGAGGCTGAAGAGGCCAAGGCTGACTATATTGGGGCTGAGGATGCAATAGAGAGAATACAGTCCGGGTGGCTTGATTTTGATAAAGTAGTTTCTACTCCTGACATGATGTCAATGGTAGGTAGGATCGGAAAGATTCTCGGTCCAAGGGGCATGATGCCAAACGCCAAGACCGGGACTATCACTTTTGAAGTGGCCAAGGCGGTTAAGGATATAAAGGCAGGGAAGGTGGATTTTCGTGTAGACAAAGGTGGAGTCATTCATGCCCCTCTAGGTAGAGTTTCCTTTGGGCAGGATAAAATCAGAGAGAATTTTGTGGCGTTTGCCGAGGCCTTATTGCGTTTAAAGCCTGCCACAAGCAAAGGGGCCTATGTCCGTGGTGTTGCACTATCAACTACTATGGGGCCAGGAGTGAAGGTAGATCCTGCGGAGGTCAAGGGGAGTACTGCCTGAACAGAAGGTCTGACTTAAGATATTCCCGTAACTGATTACCCTATAGAAAAGGATTGTAACCATTCACATTCCCCCGGCTAGCGGTAGCCTTTTTTAGGGGTTCAGGGGCATCGCTTGATGCACAAGATCAGGGCACTTCGCCCATTAATCCGCACTGGACCCCTAAAAAAGGCTACCGCTAGCCGGGGACATGAAGAGTAGAAAAGGATCTCGTTCATGATGTCTCAGGTGTGAGACATGGCATTCCCGGGAAATAGAGCGCTTTAGAAGTACATCGTCATGACGAAGGGATTGAATTCACAGATTACACAGATCAATCCAATTTCCCGCAGTTTGCTGCGATAGAAAGGATAATACACTCATTTTGTGGTATTCCGTGGCTTGCTGCGGGGTAGTTTATTTCCTGACAATGCGTGACAGATGTGGCATCTTCAGCGAAATTACGACTCATTGGTCAAAGACAGTAGGTATACCTTCAGTGTTTAATAGGGCTGGTTGGGCACTCAGCTCTACCTACCGAGATAGGTGAGGCCTCTGCCTTTGGTAGTAAAAATAGCTGCCTTTGGTAGAAAGGGGGGATAAATTTGGCTTTAAAGTTTAAGGATAAAGAAGTCCTGGTTAGAGACCTGCACGAGAAATTTTCCAGGTCTATAGCCGTAATTATGGTCCGATTCTCTGGTCTAAATGTTACGGATGCCAATGAGCTTCGTAAGAGGCTCAGAGAGCACGGTGCCGAGTTAAAGGTGTCAAAGAACACCTTTTTCAGGAGGGCCATGCAGGGCACCCCGGCTGAAGTGCTTTTAGACTATTTTTTTGGTCCTAATGCCGTGGTTTTTGCCTTTGAAGATCCGGTAGCTATAGCCAAGGTCCTGGTAAAATTTGCGAAGGACAATGAGGCTATTGAGATCCGTGGCGGTATCTTGAGCGGACAGCCCATAGACGTTGCTCAGATCGAGGCCTTGTCTGAATTGCCGAGCCGTGAGGTCCTTATTGCACAACTGCTTGCAGTCCTTGTCGCCGTTCCTACAGGTCTTGTCCGGGTCCTGTCCGGTATTCCAAGAAAGTTACTCTATGCGTTAAGGGCTATTGAAAACCAGAAGAGATAAAAAATAAGTAAATAGACAAGATATATTGATCCCTACTGGGATATAGATATTTAATAAGGAGATTGAAATGGCTGTTACCAAAGAAGATGTAATTGAATTTATTTCTAATATGACAGTACTTGATCTATCTGAGTTCATCAAGGAGCTGGAGGAGAAATTTGGTGTAAGCGCTGCAGCGCCG
>JALTHV010000107.1 GCA_027004315.1 Deltaproteobacteria bacterium | reverse complement strand
ACCAATCTCCACCTTCTAGTTAACCTAACATATTTCCCTGTCGTTAGTGATCTTTTCCTTCCAGGTGGAGGCTGTTAGTAGAAGGAATTTCTATGAAACATATCCATAATCAGGAAAAGGAACAATTTAGAAAGCTCTTCAAGCAGGAAGGTATTGACAGTTTTGAAGATAGGTTCAAAATCTTTGAGGTCCTTCTCCAGACTGAAGGTCATGTTACTGCCAATGAATTACTTCAACTTCTCAGTAAAAAGGGATATCAATTTGAGCTCGATTTTGTAAAAGATACCCTGAAACTCATGTGCGACTTCGGTTTTGCACAGGGACACAGGTTTGATGATGGAGTGATGCGTTATGAGCAGAGGCAGCTAGGCCGGCACCATGACCATATGATCTGTACAAAGTGCAGAAATATTATCGAGTTTCACGATAAACAGCTTGAAGATATACAACTACAGGTAGCTGCGGCCCATGGTTTCCATATGCTCCAGCATAAGATGGAAATCTATGGTATCTGCTCCAAATGTCTCAAAAATCGTCTACAGCCTATGTCTCTTGCCAGGGCTAAACAGGGCGAACACGTCATAATTAAAGATATTGCCGGTGGCATAGGCGCGCGAATGCGTCTGTTGACCATGGGGCTGAGACTTGGAGATGAGATAGATGTAATTACCAATCTCAACAGGGGACAGGTGGTTGTTGCTGTAGATTGCAGGCGCTATGTCCTTGGGCGCGGGCTGGCACAGAAGGTGCTGGTCCAGCCCAAAAATTAAGTAGTAAGGGTTAAGGTTTTTTATGTTACTAAGTGAGATGAAAGAAGGCCAGACTGGTAAAATTGTCCATGTGGGCGGGAATAGTATTCTGCGCAGGAGGATACTTGAGATGGGTATACTCCAGGGCACAGAGATCTATATAGAAAAATATGCACCATTAAGAGATCCCCTCGAAATGATTGTAAGAGGCTGTCATCTCTCACTCAGGGTTGAAGAGGCTGCGCAGATAACAGTAGACGGAGTGAAATAGAGACGTCCTCATGCCTCAAAAGAGCCTTACAATAGCCCTTGTAGGCAATCCCAATTCAGGCAAGACAACAACATTCAACAATATTACTGGAACCAGGCAAAAGGTAGGGAATTGGCCCGGAGTAACAGTTGAAAAAAAAGAAGGGATTGTCAACAAATACGGGTATAATCTTAAAATTATAGATCTCCCCGGAACTTACAGCCTGACGCCCTTTTCCATGGAAGAGATTATTACACGGGACTTTGTCCTTGAACACTGTCCGGATGTTGTAATCGATATAATTGATGCCTCCAACCTGGAGAGGAGCCTCTATCTTGCGACACAGCTAAGAGAGATCGACTGCAAGGTCTTATTTGCCCTCAATATGGCCGACGTCGCCAAGGCCAGGGGGATCAAAATTAATGCAAAAAAACTCTCTGAACTCCTTGATCTGCCAGTAGTCTTTACAGTTGGTAACAAAAATAAGGGTATAGATGAACTCTTAAAAAAGGCCGTAGAACTGGCAGAATCAGATATAGATACAGTTGGAAAGCGCAACGTCAGATATAATAAGGATGTTGAAAAATCGATATCAGAACTTTGCAGCCTTCTCCAGGACCGGATGCAGGGATCCATCCCCTATAATCTCAGATGGACAGCGATAAAACTCCTTGAAAACGACAAAATAGTAAAAGAACGTGTCCTTCAGAAGGCAGGAGATCAAGGCCAGGCTATACTTGAGGAGATCTTATCACAGCGCAAATATCTCGCGCAGCGCTTTAATGACGATCCAGAGATAGTAATGACAGATGAGCGCTATGGTTTCATAGCCGGGACCATAAAGGAAGTGGTAACTACTTCTGCAAGAAAGCGCGTCGATATATCCAGAAATATAGATCTTGTCCTGACAAACCGCTTTCTGGGATTCCCCATCTTCATCTTCTTTATATGGGCCATGTTTCAGTTGACCTTCTCAGTTGGAGCCTATCCAATGGGTTGGTTAGACAGCGGCATCAATTGGCTTTCAGGTTCATTAAATACCCTTCTCCCAGATAGCCTCTTTAAGGACCTCCTGTTAAACGGGATAATCGCAGGAATAGGCAGCGTCATAGTCTTTTTGCCAAATATCCTGATACTCTTCTTTTTCATAGCACTCTTTGAAGACACAGGCTATATGTCAAGGGCAGCCTTTCTTATGGATAGGATAATGCACCTTATCGGGCTCCACGGCAAATCGTTTATACCCATGCTCATGGGATTCGGTTGCAATGTCCCTGCTGTTATGGCGACCCGTACCCTTGAGAGCGAAAAGGACCGCATCCTTACCATACTCATAATCCCCTTTATGTCCTGTTCGGCCAAGCTGCCGATTTATATCATACTTGCAGGCACTTTTTTTGGCGCCAGAGCAGGAACCGTTATCTTTTGTATCTATCTTATAGGGGGCATAGTCGCCATTATAACAGGCCGTCTGTTTCGTTCTGTCCTCCTGAGGGGCGCTGATGCCCCATTTGTCATGGAGCTGCCTCCCTACAGGATCCCAATGCTAAAGAGCCTGCTGATCCATATGTGGGACCGCGGCAAGATATTCCTTAAAAAGATGGGTGGCGTGATACTTGTCGGTTCTGTTATCGTATGGACACTTTCGGCCTTTCCCAGAGATATACGGTATTCCCGGGACTATGCTGGTGAAATCAAGAAGGTAGAGGCCTCTTATGAGGCCAGGATCTCAAATGCCAATGGACCTGAAAAGCAAGAGCTTGAGAAAAGACTGGATGCTGCCATAACAAAGATCTCAAGGGTCCAAAAATCGGAAAAGGTAGAAAAATCTTTTATGGGCCGCATTGGAAAGGCCCTTGCCCCTCTATTTGCTCCCATAGGTATAGATTGGCGTGGCAGTGTGGCCCTGCTTACTGGTTTTGTTGCCAAGGAGATTGTTGTAAGCACCATGGGAATCCTCTATCTTGCCAAAGAAGAGGGTTCTAATAACCTCAAAAATGCGCTCATATCATCCAACATGACCCCGCTTTCCGCCCTGGCAATGATGGTCTTTGTGCTTCTATATCTGCCGTGCCTTGCAACAGTAGCGGCCATCAGGCAAGAAACTGCCTCGTTTAAATGGACCATCTTCAGCATTACATACAATACCTCACTCGCATGGGTTGTGGCCTTCTGCCTCTATCATGGGGGAAAGATTATGGGCTTCAGCTAGTGTTATTTGTGCCAGTTACCTGTTTATCGCCAACCCCAGTCTGGCTCCAAGGATCCTGACAACAAGATGATCTGCCGAGGTCTTTGATGCCACCATGATCCGAATCCTTTCCAGAGTTTCCTTATCACATCCGGCATTTTCAGCGGCCTCTATAGTTAAGTCGTACGCATCCAGCACATCATGACCTGTTACCTCGTAACCATATCCGGCAAGTAGCCAGCGTAATGCTGCCATTCCCGCTTCCATGGCAAAACGGGGTTCCTTGCTCTTCATGTCCCGTGCCGCCCTGGTGAGCGTCTTTGGATCACATGGGCTTTTATTGGCCAGTTCAATGGCCTTAGGGTATAGACCTGCCGACCTAGCTGCAGCAAACCACTTGCCTTCGCTGCCTGGCGAGCTGGACACCAGGTCAGAGAGTATCTCTCCTGGCTCCTTGTTCGGGTATTTCTTTGCAATGGTGCGGAAGGTCGCCAGATAAGTGGCCTTTTGGTTCGCCTCAATGGCATAGTGGCGGTAGGCATCTTCAAACCTGCCGTCTGCCAGCAGGATCTCTTCACAGGCCTCACTGATCTGACTGTCTGGCTCATTCAGGCCACGGGAATCCTCGGCATAATGAATTGCCTCTTCATTCTCTCCCATGGCTACCAGCGCCTTAACGCCCCATTTCCGGTAATCCCAGGATTTGTGAGGCGCCAGGTCTAACAATTCCAGGATTTCCTTATAACGACCGGCCCTGAACAGGGCACTCAGGCAGGCATCAGTTCCCTTGAAACAACGGCCCCTGACTCCCTGGTCTTGCGACCAGGCCTCCCGGACTATAGGCGCAAATTCATCTGCCCATCGCGAGGCCAGCTCCGGGCTATGACACAGGACGCCCCAGTATTCCGGGAGGAGTTCAAGATAGGGCATATCATCCACCTCTATTGCCTTCCAGAGACGTTCAAGCCATTTGCCGCGCAGATTATCATCTGCAGGGGCATTGGCTATGACAGGCACCAGAGCGCTAATAGCGTTATTGACTGCATTGCCAATGGCACCCGAAGAACTGTCGACCTGCTCCAGCGCGGGAGACAATTTTTCAAGGAGCCGTACCGCACCCTCTGCTCCCAAAAGAGGGTCTTTTCGAGTCATGGCCCTGATCTCCTTCACGGCTTCCCTTATCCGCTTTATTGGGGTCTGGGAACGCCAGCCAAAAGAATGACGCCTGAAACGGGCTGCAAATGTCCATTTATGCCTTGCTGATCTGGTCATGTCTTAAAAGTGTCTTGTTGTATATAGCTGTGCTCTTTATGCAGTTTCTCACAAAAGTCCTGGCTAGTTTCTAAACTCTCTTTTTGCAATTCTGTCAATATCAGCTTTTTCGGATATTTTCCTGCGGCCGTTGGAATATAAGTATTCGCCCTTAGTACATTTGGGAGATGTTCACGATACAAAATGGATAATGGTACTGGGGGCAGGTATGTATCCGATCCGGGCCTCTCGGTCACCAGCCAACTTTCAGATGCCTCTATGGCTCGTCTTGTGGAGGGTATCCGTCTATATAGGACGTTACCGGTAGTCCGGCAGTACCCGCCGAATCGATGCCTTTAGTTCAGGGATCCGGATTGGTTTGGTGAAGAAATCATAGGCCTCCTCCCGGAAGACCTCGGTAATCACGCCAAGGCTTGCATAGGCAGTGACGATGATGACTGATGTCTTGGGGTAGAGCTGTCTAACCGTGCGGAGGATCTCGATCCCGTCGGTCCCATTATTCATTCGGAGATCGGTGATCACTACGTGAAATTGTTCCTTTTTCATCCGTTCCAGCGCAGATGCCCCGTCCCGGAAGGTTTCGACCGCGTAACCTTCCCGCTCCAGGGAGAGACTGAGGACATCGCGGAGGTTTTTCTGATCATCAATAACTATCATTTTCGGTATTGTTACCATGATACGACCTCTTATGGGTTGTTTCCTATGAAAGTTTGACGAAATTTTCGAGGTGGAACCGGCTGCCGAGTTCCGAAAATTCAGTCTGCGCCCGATGGGCCGGACGGTACCACCGGCCGCCGTCGATCGTCAGCAAGATCCCGATCAGAATAAGCAGGGCATCAAAGATCGTATTTCGGCTAAGACCGAAATATTTAATCAAACCGATTCCTATACTGATAAAAGAGATCCCTGTCCGGATGAAGGCCAGCCCGGTCCGTGCCCGGGCGTAGATGGTCCTGTTACAGCCGGCAATGGTCCGCTGGGCGGCCAAGACGTTCCGCTCTCGGGCAAGATGTGTCCGTTCGAGGCTTCCGGGGGGCGGGTAAAGAAGTGTACAGTACTCCAATAGCCGGTCGCTGATCCGGGCCAGCATTTTTTCCCTGTGTGGCGTCTTGACGGAGGATAGCTCCGGGTTTAGATAGTTTTTTAGAAAACTTACCTCCTTCGCCGTCACCCCCACCAGTGTCGTATCCCGTGGAGGACAGAGACGGGTACGGCGGATTTTAAGATAGGGGAACATGCCACCTATGGCCAGGCCGCTGCCCAGGAGGAGGATCAGAACCGTCGCCGCTTCGGGAAGGGCGAGATTAAAGATTGCTGCCGCTTCGGGAAGGGCGAGATAGTGGGCACAGACAAGGGCAAAGGAGATCGTGATCAGGCCCAGCCCAGCCCGTATGACCGCTAGGGCGGTGCGGGCACGGGCCATGTCCGTCCGGTAACAGGCCAGGGCGGTGCGCCACTGAGCCATGTTGTTCCGCCAATAGGCCAGGCCGGTCCGCTCGGTACCGACCAGTTTGCCCGGTTTTGCATGGAGGAAGTCTTCAGTAAACCACCGGATATCGTCAGGGAGGCAGACCCTGAAATCAAAAGGGCCACTGCCGAGGGCGCTCTCTACCCGAGCCGAAAGCCTGGGGTCAGCGGGATTCGTGCAGGCGACGACTACTGTGCCGTCGGCCTCCTTGATTATCGGAAACCATCCCTCTGCCCGTAGTCTTTCCGTTTTGAGTCCGGCCAGCAGTTCGGGCGGGATAGGCAGCCGCTCATCATATTCCACGACCTTGCAGTGGTAATGATCAGCGAGGGCCTGTTGCAGCGCTGCCCGGGGCAGGGCATACTCCTTCAGGAGGATGTCGGCCAACGGGATTCCGTGTCGTTCCGCGGTGCCGATCGCCTTGGCAAAGGTCTGTTCGTCGAGTACTCCGAATTTGACCAGACCATGGAAAGGATTTTTTAAATCACTACTCATCATGACGAAGCTCTATCTTCTCCCAGTCACGGCAGGGAACACCATAGTCCGGGATATTAATACTCATGTCTGCATTACAATAAGGAAGCTGTTTGCGGACTTTGCTTGCGGGGAGGACCCAGAGAAGACCGTCCCCTATCAGCAGGAGGCCTCCCAGCATCATGACTGTCTCGTATCCATACCAGAAGAGGTCGGTTTTGTGAAAGTAGACGGCAAAGGTGGCGCCGATAAAGAAAAAGGTCCGACCGGTCCGGATGAAGGAGTAGCCGGTCCGCATCCGCGCCATGACTGTTCGAAGACGGGCCATAGCGTTTCGCCGATCGGCCAGGACGGTCCGTTCCAGTGCCAGACCCGTTGTCGCCCATATCCCGGGGGCATGCCCTTTACCGATTGGCAGTCCTACCCGTTCCAGCGGTGAATTGTCGTGGCGGTGTGGGAAAAAGATATCCCATACGCTCTCCTTTGTATTCATATGGAGAACCGCCTTAAAACTCTTCTTGCCGGAATGGTAACCTCTAAAATACCAAAAGAGTCCCTCGCAGATCATCAGGGATCCGATCCCTGCCAGGCTCAAATCGAAGTAGAACCAGGAACTGTTCGGGAAGGCCCGGATCAGCCCGGAGCCGAGGCCGACAAAGGCGCCGCCCGTGCGGACAAAGGCGAGCCAGGTGCGGACGTTCGCCATCCAGGTCCGAAAACAGGCTAGGGTAGTCCGTTCCTCGGCAAAGTCAGTCCGGTCGGAGGCAAGGAAACGACGCCGCATTACTGGAGAAAGTCGTGTCCAGCCGCGCCGAAGGGTCTCCGCCCCCGGCACAACATCCGATCGGTGAAAGGCCGGGAAGCTCTTCACATTCGAGGCCTGAAGCACCGTGCTTCCCCCCGTCGGAGTGGTCGGGTGACAAGAAGAGAGCAGATCGTTGACCTTCCGGGCCGGCATGTACTTCAACATATGGGCAAGGATCATATAGATTCCAAAAGAGAGAATGGGGACCTCCAGAAGCAGGAATGGGAAAAGGACGTTTCCGGGAAGCTTCGTAAAGATACGAAGAAAGACGATGGCAATCGCAATGAAAGCGAATCCGGTCCTGACCACGGCCAGGTGAGTGCGGCTTTTGGCCAGCAATGTGCGGCAGAGGGAGAGCATGGAACGGCGATTGGCGAGATAGGTCCTGACGAGGGCCAGAGGTGTCCTTCCCGCTTCGGGGGGGAACTTGTGATTAATGTCCTGGTTGTGTTCGATGATCCGGGTCAGGTTGTCTCGGTCGGAGAGGACGAACTCCACCTCCTCCACGCCTAACTGCTCCTGGCAGCGTCGTTTCAACTCGGGAGAGGGGCTGCAGCTGATCACCGTCGCCGTTTTTTTGGAAACGGTCCAGGGAAACCACCCTTCCTCTTTCAACCTTTCCAGATTCAGGGGAATGAGGATCTTAAGATCGGCAACAATGTCTTCACTGAAACGGACCCAGCGACATCCTGCTTTCGCAGCCTGCACTGCCAATCTGTCGATCCCGGCCGGAGAAGAACTCTGGTCGATATTTTTCATCGGATTTAATGTCTGATTGTAGAGTCTATATCATTCAAAATGGGCAGGAAGAACAATCCCTTTCTCCCCGAGATTAACATCCTGCTGGTTCACCAAATAGTCCACAGATTTAAGATATTAGCACTTGCAAGATTTTATGGCAATCAAAAAAATCGCCAAAGATTTGCTACCCCTTTTCGCAACTTCTAAACAGCTTGATTTTCTTGATCGACATGATTATGCTTTATCCTGGTTTCATTATGATATCTTAATTTTGTCGACCTTCATTTAAAATGGGCAGGAAGAACAATCCCTTTCTCCCCGAGATTAACATCCTGCTGATTCACCGAATAATCCACAGATTTAAGATATTAGCACTTGCAAGATTTTATGGCAATCAAAAAGAAGTCGCCAAAGATTTGCTACCCCTTTTTCGCAACTTCTAAACAGCTTGATTCCCTTGATCGACATGATTATGCTTTATCCTGGTTTCATTATGATATCTTAATTTTGTCGACCTTCATTCAGGAGTTTTTTAAAATGGCAGAGATTAGAAGTTCTCTTGAAATTGCTATGGAAAAGGCGGATCGCCTGGGACGCGTCAGCAAAGAAGAACTGGAGACTAAAAAGTGGCTGGATCTTGGCCGCCGAATAGCTGCCAGGTATCTACAAGATAAAAAAAAGGAGTTTAAGGGCGATCTTGGGGGTATTTCTGGGAGTACGTTGCCACTGGTGTTAAAGGGAGCAACAGAGACATTGCTGAGAAATATTGTGTTACCCAAGGACGAAGAGCAGTGGTCAGTCATCGAAAGGGCCTTGAACGGCTTTATGGAGCTTAAGGGTAGCGTGGCAAATGATATTGTCTTTCGTATCGAACAGTTGTTGAAGAAGTATAAACAGACCCGGGATCAATATCATACACAGTTGCAATCACAGATGCAGAGCCAGCTCGGTGGCATACAGCAGGCCATTTCTGAGCAGTATGGCATGAAGATAAAACTTGGTGATCTTGACTCGTTGCCTGAATTTAAAAAAGAATGGGCTCGCTTATCTCTGGAAATCAAGGAACAATTTGAGCAACAATTAATACCCCTTAAGGCCTATTTAGAGCGGCTATAGATCTTTTAGATCCTGAGTATGATGCCTTAGCAAAAAGTCTTTTTCTCACGCAAAGCTCGCAAAGGCAATCTATTGTTATTAAAAGAAAAAACCTGCACCTTGGCGACTTTGCGTGATGTTCTGGATTTTTTACGAAACCATCAAGTATGTATAGCGAGAAAAGAGTCAGGGAATTACTGGAGACGATCAAAAGGGGTGATCTCTCAATTGACCAGGGGATAGAGATCCTTCAAAAATTGCCCTTTGAGGACCTTGGTTGGGTCTGCCTCGATCACCACAGGCAGATCAGAAAGGGATTTCCAGAGGTCGTCTATGGGCCTGGGAAGACCTCTGGACAGTTAATAGATATCATTAATAAATTGATCTCTATGGGCGGCCCAGTACTTGTAACCAGGGTATCAGAGGAGGCGTCAAGGGACGTCCTTCAGGCCATACCGGAGATAAAATTTCATCCTATATCCAGATCACTTACCTGGAGGAAAGAGGCACCGAGTAGCAGACCGCCAAATCGGGGAACTATACTGATAGTATCTGGCGGTACAGCCGATATGCCGGTTGCAGAGGAGGCCTGCCTGACCCTAGAGCTTATGGGACAGCCTTTTAAGCGGCTCTATGATGTTGGGGTAGCAGGTGTCCACAGATTACTCAACCGTTTAGACCAGTTGTACGAAGCCAGCGTTATAGTGGCCGTAGCGGGGATGGATGGAGTCCTGCCCAGCCTCTTGGGTGGCATCGTCAATGTCCCTGTGATAGCCGTTCCCTCCAGTACGGGCTATGGGGCCAACTTCCAGGGCCTTGCTCCATTGCTTACTATGCTCAACTCGTGTGCTGCAGGAGTTGCGGTAGTAAACATAGACAATGGTTTCGGCGCAGGGGCCCTTGCGGCCATGATTAACCGGGTATGAAGGGTAGGGGATTACGAATTGGCTGGCGGAGGTAATAACCCCTTAGCCTGGAGCTTACGTCGTTTTTCACGCCTTCTGCGTCTCCTTTCGATCTCTCTTTTCCTTTCGATCTTCTTATGCCTGGCCATTTATCCTCCTTATAATCTGCTTTCAAATTTTGTATGCTAGTACATAAGAGATTACAGGAAAGAAGTCAACTGATATAGGGTAACTGTTCACATCCTCCCGGCCAGCGGTAGCATTTTGAAGGGGTTCAGGAGCATCGCCTGATGCACAAAATCAGGGCACTCTGCCCATTAATCCGCACTGAGACCCTTCAAAAGGCTACCGCTGGCCGGGGACGTAGACGGTTGCAACAGGAGGGGGTGTGAACGGTTACGATATAGGGGATTTCAGCGGGATTGAATTTACAGAGAGCCCTGCTGTGAAATAAAATAAATTAGATCTATTGACAAAGGGCGGCTTAATGACTCTGTTATAACTGCTCTATCTCTGTAACTGTTCACGTCCCCGGCCATCCGCACTGAAACCCTTTAAAAGGCTACCGCTGGCTAGGGGGAGTCGGTATAAAGTTGGAGGGTTGCCGGTGCTTAAGAAAGGGGATCTCTTGCCCATTGTTGAGGCACTAAAGAATAAAGGCTATAAGGTAAGTATCTATCCTGGATTAGAAATAATATGGCTCACTATCAAGTCAATAAGACCATTCAAGAGATAAATGAGAAAATCCGCTCGGGTCAGGCAGTTGTAGTTACCGCCGAGGAAATGATCGGCATAGTCAGGAAGCATGGGGAAGTAGGGGCAGCAAAAAAGGTAGATGTTGTGACAACCGGTACCTTTTCTCCCATGTGTTCTTCAGGGGCCTTTATCAATCTTGGTCCCAGTATATCCGGGATAAAGGCCGCCCGGGTGTGGTTTAATGGCGTGCCGGCCTATGCGGGTCTTGCGGCTATAGATGTATATATAGGGGCTACTGAACCTCGATCAAATGATCCTCTCAACACAGTCTATCCCGGCGAATTTCTCTATGGAGGAGGGCATGTCATACAGGACTTGTTGGCCGGCAAGGCAATACATCTGGTTGCCGAGGCCTACGGGACCCATTGCTATCCAAGACAGCGTATAGACAAAAAGGTCACTCTGTCAGACCTTCCTTTTGCCCGGCTCTGTGATCCGAGGAATTCATGCCAGAATTATAATTGCGCGGTCAATCTTGGTGACAAGACCGTATATTCATATATGGGTACCCTAAAACCCAGGCTTGGTAATGCCAATTATTGTACCTCTGGACAGTTGAATCCATTATTGAATGACCCTTACTATCAGACTATTGGCATAGGCACGCGTATCTTTTTGGGAGGTGGAGTAGGCTATGTAATTTCCGCAGGGACACAGCATCACCCTGATACCCCACGGACTGAAAGGGGCATACCTCGAGGGGCCGCGGGTACTCTTATGGTCAGTGGCGATCTCAAGCAGATGGATCCTCGTTGGCTGGTGGGCGTAAGTATCCTTGGTTATGGCTGTTCCATGGCTGTAGGACTTGGGATACCAATACCTATCATCAACGAAGAGATGGCCATGTGGACGGCGGTATCAGACGAGGACATTCCAGTCCCAGTAGTAGATTACGGGCGTGATTACCCTGATGGGAAAAATAAGTGCCTTTTAGAGGTAACTTATGCCCAGTTAAGGAAAGGAACCATAACGATAGATGGAAAAGACATTCCAACCGCCTCTTTGTCCAGCTATATCAGGGCAAGGGAGATAAGTGAGATACTTAAAAAATGGATTATTGAAGGTCGCTTTGTACTCGGAGAGCCTCAGGAACTCTTGCCATCCCAATTCAAACATTCATGATGAGGATTTCGTCACACCCCGAGGCTGAATCGCTATTTAAGTTATCTAATGTAACTTCTCAATAAGTGGAGTTTCTTTTTGGTAACCGACCACAGGGTGCTTCTTTTGGAAACGATTTGCGTTAGCCCTGTAGTTTTCTTGGTTTTTGCAGCATTGGAAACCCTGGCTCC
>JALTHV010000106.1 GCA_027004315.1 Deltaproteobacteria bacterium | reverse complement strand
GTTTCAGGAGCATCGCTTGATGCACAAGATCAGAGCACTCTGCCCATTAATCCGCACTGAAACCCTGAAAAAAGCTACCGCTGGCCGGAGACGCGAACGGTTACGCCAGAACTTATTGAGAAGTTACCCAATAGAATCCCGTAAAATAAGCTCAAAGCTCAAAATCTGAAACCCAAAATTGCCATTATATCAAATCTCTTCCTGGATTATCAACTCTCTCCGGTAATAATCCAGTATAGTTGCCTTTGAAATCAGGCCCAGAAATTTTTTGTCCTGAACTACAGGTAGACTCCAGGAATGTGTCTTCTCAAAGAATTCAATGACAGTCGGAAGGTCATCGTCAAGAGATACTGTCTTGATATCTCTATCCATAAGCTCTTCAACAAGCACTGAACTGTATAAATACTGGTTAAAGAGGTATGAACGTATATCATCCAGACGAATTATTCCAAGAAAATCTCCTGACTTAGAGTCCTCAACAGGAAAATAGTTGCGATGTGAGACCTTGACTATTTCCACCAGATCCTTAAGGCGCATCTCCGGGTGAACAATGCGACAGTCTGTCTCAATCAGCTCCGTAAGGTCCAACTCTGAGAGTATCTGTCTATCAGTACGGGGCCTTATCCATTCACCCTGGGCAGCCAGCTGTTGGACATAGACAGAAAGCGGCTCAAAAAAGTGGCTCAAAAGGGCACTCACGACAGATAGTAAGACTACTGAAATGAGTACCTGGTAGCTGCCGGTGATCTCTGCAATCAAAAATATCCCGGTCATAGGGGCCTGCATTACACTGCTGATCACTCCGGCCATCCCGAGCAGGGCAAAATAACTCTCACCTGCCCAGTGGACCGAGGGCATAGCAACTACAAGGAACCTCTGATAAAATAGGCCTATCAGGCTCCCAATGACCAGGCATGGGGCAAAGAGGCCACCGGAACGACTAGTCCCTATGGTCAACGAGGTCGCCAAGATCTTTGCCAGGGCAATCACTCCGATAATAAATAGCCCCTGGAAATACTGTTGCTCAATGACTGTCCTTATCACCCCATATCCTTCGCCCAGCACAGAGGGAAAAGAAATACCTATGATGCCGACAAAAAGCCCTCCCAGACTTGCCCTTATCCATTCATAAGGGCTAAGCCTTTCGGACAGGTTATTAAAGAATTTGAGCAGGCGTATCAGGAGAACAGAACCAAATGCAGTCAAGACAGCAAGCCCCAGACAGGCCACTATGTCTATCGTAGTAATGGAGAATACGCGGGCCTGGAAGGGAATCTGATTCCCTTCCAGGAATCTGCTGATTTCTGTACCGATCACAGAAGACACGGCGATAGGGATAAGATTTGTTGAGGTCCACTCGCCAAGGATTGCCTCTAGAGAAAAGACAATACCTGCAACAGGGGCATTAAATATAGAGGCAATGGCCGCTGCTGCACCACAGCCTACAATGATAATCCTCTGGCGATCTCTGAGTCTGAAGAAGCTGGCAATGTTGGACCCGATACTGGCCCCACTGACGACTATCGGGGCCTCTGGGCCAGCAGAACCCCCGCTTGCAATAGTGAGAAAACAGGCCACCAGCCTGGAGATGGCAAGACGTAATCGTAATAGTCCGCCACGTCTGGAAACACTATATATGACCTCAGGTACACCATGGCCACCCATGTCTCTGGCGATATGGCTTAAGAAAATAGAAGAAAGAGCAGCACCGCAGGCAGGGAATAAAAAGACATACCAATTGCCATGCATGGTATGCAACCACATCGCACCCATCTCCAGGGAACGATTCAAGGCCACAGAGGCCAGTCCCCCACATATACCTACCAGAAAGGCAATAAGAATGAGTTGAATACGTTCATCGAGACGGAGAAAAATTTGTCTCATGGGACAACAGGAAGTGCCTTTTCGATTTCTTCCACCTTTTTAAAGAGGTCCTCTGCCTTGTTACATTTTTTGAGTAAAGAAATAAAGGATTTGTCTCTGAGACAGAGGCTCAATTTTGACAGATACCTGAGATGGACTCTGATCTCAGGACTAAGCATCAAAAACAGGACAAAGACTGGTATTCCATCAATTGAGCCAAAATCTATTTCTTTATTAAGCAGACAGGTAGAAATAACTTCCTTCCTTTTCAATTCTTTAAGAGGATAACGGGGATGTGGAATAGCAATACCTCCTCCAATCCCTGTAGAGGCAAGCTCTTCACGCTGGAGAAGCATCCTGAGAAGCAGGTCTCTATCTACTTCAGGCGGTAGTGGTACGAGAGACACTGCCTCCCTCAGGACATCCTGGACATTGTCTCCCTGGACATTAAAGAAGACGCCCCCTCGTTTCATAGCGGCAAGAAGGCTGTCTCTGTCTGGAAGGGTCTTAGACCCTTTTCCCTCGAAATCTCTATGCAAAAAAATATTGTGGCTATTTGCCCATTTTTCTATATCTTTTTTAAAAAAGAAATATCTCCCACTATCTTCCCATGCAGGAATTTTCCCTTGAACTATCCATCTCCGGACAGTCGCTTCAGGTATGCCGAGAAGGCTCCCTACCTCTTTGATAGTCAACTTTTTATTGCCCAAAACGACAGAGTCCCCCCTCACAAAACCCTCGATCTCTAGAGCCAGCCAGTGCTATTAGCTTTTTAATGAATAACTGGCTTAGTTTCAATAGCCTGAGCAGACTTGCCTTGGGGAAATAGAATATAGGCTGTTAGTTGGATGGTACCTTTTAGCCTAATAGGCTATAGCCTACAGTCTAATAGCCTATAGTTCTGCCAGACCATCGGCGATCTCCTCCTGGATACTCTGCACTGCCGATACAGGCTCTGGAGATGTACTGATAGGACGGCCAATGACTACATAATCTGCACCGTTAATTATTGCCTGCCTTGCAGTAGCAATGCGCCTCTGATCGTCATGCTCGATATCACAATTGAGGCCGGGACGGATTCCAGGAGTAACTATGAGGAAATTATTGCCAAGATCTCTGCGCATAGCAGGGACATCAAGGGCTGAAGATATCACACCGTCACAACCAAGATCAATTGCCTTACGCGAGCGTAATGCAACAAAATCTTTAATAGAACAGGTCATGCCCATTTCTCTCATATCAGATTCATCAAAACTGGTAAGTAGAGTGACAGCCAAGATCTTTAGGCCCTCCTTTTCTGAAACAGCGGCCTTAATTATCGGTTCATTGCCGTGAATGGTAGCAAAAGTGATGCCCCTGCCCTTGAGTTGTTGTACGGCGAGACGGACTGTCTCAGGGATATCAAAAAATTTTAAGTCTACCATAACCTTGTTGCCCCGTTGGATGATATCCTCAACTACACTCCACCCTCCAGCCAAAAAAAGTTGCAGTCCAACCTTGAAAAATTTGATGTAGCGATCGAGTCTTTTTACCCATTCTTGGGCAACCTCTGGGTCAGAGAAATCAAGAGCAAAAATGATACGTTCGTTTAATGGAATATTCTTCATAAGCAAACTCCTTGACCTCAGCCGGCCTTTGTTCAACGGGCAACGACCTAACTCTGCCCATATCCAGGGGATATTTAGCTATCTGACCGCTACTATCAAATTATCAAATCCACACCACCTAATTCTTCAAGCATGTCCCGTATATTTTAAGAGATAGACCAGTAATACAACAATCATAACCGTTCATAACCCCTCCTGTTGTAACCGTCCACCTCCCCGGTCTGCGGCCAGGGGGAATGTTAACGGCTACATCTAATGAGACGGCGAAAAGGTGATTTTTCTGTAATTTCTCAGTAAGTCATGATAATTTAGATGTTACAGATCACAGGGTGCTTCTTTTGGGAACAAATTGCGTTAGCCCTGTAGTTTTCTTGGCCTTTGCAGCATGGGAAACCCTGGTTCCAGAGCGCAGCGGAGGAAAACAGGGAGGGTCATATGCTGCAAAGGTCTCAGAAAACAAGGGACGAAAGCATGCTTTCAGAAGAAGCACCCTGTGATCTGTAACCCACAATGATGCCTCTACTTATTGAGAACTTACATTTTTTCAATTTAGAACGTTTCTGTGCGCAAATCAAACTTGACATTCAAACAGGGCCTTGTTATTCATAAAATATAAGATTTGGGGGTAGGCAGAGAGATATTAATCTATCTATATCTTGTTTTTGGTTTAAAAATCAGTAGTCTTTGCTTAGCTTTTTATATAGTTGCTTTCTATAGAACTGTGTCTAAGTCTCTATAGGATTATATTTTTAAGTCGTGCATAGATAAAAATAAAAATCTTCAGGGCTTACTGAGAAATTAAGATGAAAGGAGTAAAAGATCCAAATGAAGTCCTTAGTGTTAGTAGCTATGCTCCTTATTTTCCCTTTAGTTGGATGTACCCATAGGCCTCCTGATCCTACTCCTCCATCCGCGCCGCTAGTGGGACATCTTCATCAAGACCCAGCGGCGTCCTCTTCATCAAGCCAAATTAAATCAAATACAGGGAAAGTGGATGGAGGTTACCTTGATGAAGACCTTAGCTCTCTGAATGAGGAAGTAAATAGCAATGCGGTACAGGTAGCAGATCCCTTGGCTCCCTGGAATCATCTCATGTTTCGCTTTAATGACAGGCTCTATTTCTGGGTCTTAAAGCCTCTCGAAAAGAGGTACGTCGCTGTGGTACCCAAACCTGTCAGATGCAGTATATTCAATTTTTTTCATAACCTTGACACGCCTGTTCGGTTAGTTAGCTGTGCACTGCAGGGAAGGGCACGAGAGACAGGGGCTGAATTTGCCAGATTTATGATCAACAGTACGGTAGGAATCCTTGGATTTAGAAATCCTGCCAAGAAATATCCTCAACTGAATCCTAAGGACGACGAGGACCTGGGGCAGGTCCTTGGATCTTATGGGATCGGTAATGGATTTTATATTGTGTGGCCTGTCTTGGGTCCTTCTACTGCGCGTGACTTTGTGGGAACAATAGGACATTTATTCTTAAATCCCATCACCTATATAAACCCGGTTGAGGCATCTTTAGGGATCAGTGGCATCAAGTCTGTGAACAAGAATTCATTTCAGTATGAGGACTATGAATCTTTCAAAAAGGCATCCCTTGAACCCTATGTTGCGCTTCGCCATGCCTATATTCAGCACCGAGAAAAAGAAATAGAGGAGTAATCGGCATAAACCGATTTAACTTGAGCCATGTGTCAGGAAGTCACTAAATGACTTTGAGCTTGACATAGATAACCCTACTATTATATTACTCTGTCTTGGAAGGTGTTTTAGATATTCCTATCCCGTTGTAATGAAAGAGTTTCATGGAGATAGTCTGGAGTCTTCTCGTCTTGGTTGGTACCTCGATGTGGTTGGCTATTTTGCTTGTACCATGGAGTCCTTGGCATATTACCGATTTTTTGGATAGTGATTCTTCTCTTGCTCAAGAGGATTTGAGTAAAATTACGGTCCTTATTCCCGCACGTAATGAAATGAAGACCATTGAGGCTGTGCTTACAGGTTTAGAGGCACAGGGATGTAATCTTAATATTATCTTGATTGATGACCAATCAAGGGATAGTACTGTGGAAGTGGCACGTAAGGCAGCTGGCAGAAAAGGTCTAGGCCTACGCATTATATCGGGCAGACCTCTGCCACCAGGCTGGAGTGGCAAACTCTGGGCTCTTGAGCAGGGTCTCTCATTCGTAAAGACTCCTCTGACGCTGTTGATTGATGCCGATATTAAGCTCCAGCCAGGCATTCTCGTTGCGTTAGAAAAGACAATGAAACAGAATGGCAGCCCATTTGTTTCCCTGATGGCAGAGATGCGCATGGCCAGTTTCTGGGAGAAGTTGTTGATGCCGGCCTTTATCTATTTTTTTAAGCTCATCTACCCGTTCCGGTTGTCTAATTCCAGCTCTTCCAGGATAGCTGCTGCTGCCGGAGGATGCATCTTACTGGAGACACGACTCCTGAAGGAGATAGGTGGTTTTCAGGCCTTGCGAGGGGAATTGATCGATGACTGTGCCCTGGCAGGAAAAATCAAGTCCATGGGTCACAGGACCTGGATAGGCCTTACTCATTCAGTACAAAGCCTCCGTGCCTATAATGATCTCGGTACAATCTGGGACATGGTGGCACGTACGGCCTTTACCCAATTGCATTATTCTTGGTTTTTGCTGATGCTGTGTACCATTATAATGGTGATGGCCTTCTGGGCTCCGGTAGTTGGCTTATTATTCCCAGGTACCGCTGTTAAATTTTTGGCCGTAGCTGGTTTTGGTGCTATGATGCTGAGTTATCTGCCGACACTCAGGTTTTATGGCTTGTCAAGGGGATGGGCATTGGCTCTCCCTGTGATAGGTACGCTCTATCTGGCTATGACCTGGGCATCAGCGATCCAGTACTGGCTTGGGGAGGGCTCGCACTGGAAGGATAGGGTATATATATCCTGACCTCCTGGGTTCAAATTGAAAAAAACCCGGTCCTGACTACGGGTTTTACTGTATACTGGGTTGATATGGAAGAGGCAAAAAAAAATCAATCTGACTTACTATCTGACAATGCTTACCAATGGCAGATACTAGAAGGGGTTTCACGCAGTTTCGCATTAACGATTCCACAGTTGCCTGTTGGTCTCAGAGATATCATCGCAAATGCCTATCTGTTGTGCCGAATTATTGACACGATCGAAGATGAAGAGGGCCTTGGGATAGAGCAAAAGCGCTTTTTTTTGCAGGAATTTATTGGTGTCACCAATGGAGAGACCTCTGCAGTCAAATTTGCAGATGCCCTATTCCCTCTACTCTCCAATGGCACTTCGCCAGCTGAACGGGATCTCATTCGAAACACACATCGTGTTATCCGTATCACTCGCAAGTTTACTGAAAAGCAACAGTCAATACTGGAACGTTGCATAAGGATTATGTCTAAGGGGATGGAACGTTTCCAGGAAAACAAAAGACCTGAAGGCCTAGAAAATCTAACGGACTTAGATAGCTACTGTTACTATGTTGCTGGAGTTGTTGGTGAACTTCTGACAGAACTCTTCTGTGATTATTCGGAGGAAATAGCCAAAAACAGAGAAACTATGCTGAAGTTGGCAATTTCCTTTGGTCAGGGTCTCCAGATGACAAATATCCTAAAGGATCTCTGGGAAGACAAAAAAAATGGCGTCTGTTGGCTGCCTCGGGATGTCTTTAGCAAGGCAGGTTTTGATTTGAAAGACCTGACTCAGGGCCACTACTGCCCTGCCTTTGGCAAGGGGCTCTCTGAATTGATTGCCGTTGCCCATGCCCATCTCAGAAATGCCTTGAGCTATACCCTGATCATCCCCAGACATGAGAAAGGCATACGTAAATTCTGTCTATGGGCCATAGGAATGGCAATCTTTACCCTAAAGAACATAGAACATAGACGTAATTTTTCTGGTGGCAATGAAGTAAAGATATCACACAATACTGTCAAAATGATAATAGCGGTAACCAATTCGACACTGAGAAGTAACCTCCTGCTCAAAATATTGTTTAATTTAAGTGCAAGAGGTCTGCCATTATCTGAGATTAAAAGTGATTATGCCCCAAAGGCCCTGGGAGTAGAACTTTCATAGTCAGCCTTAGTAGGATATGTTTCCGGCAAATCTGGGGCCATAGGACCAGAAGTGCGGGGACCACGCATGGCTACATACAGTGCCTTCAGTGGGTGGGAAAACATATCGTTTACTGCCGTTGCCTCAAATCCACTGTGGAGCATACAGTTGGCACATTTAGGGTTGCGTCCCCGGCCATAATTCTCCCACTTGGTCTCCTCCATAAGTGCCTTGAAACTGGGGGCATAGCCTTCATCCATCAATAGATAACAGGGCCTCTGCCAGCCAAAGATATTTCGGGTAGGATTACCCCATGGAGTGCACTGATAAGTCCTATTACCAGCCAAAAAATCAAGGTATAAAATACTGTGATTAAATTTCCACTTGTGTTTCTTCTTGAGTTTGAATATCTCCCGGAATAGGCGTTTACTGGCAGCACACTTCAGGAACATCTCATGCTTCGATGCACGTTCGTAGTTAAAGCCAGGGGCAACAGTAATAGCTTCTACGCCCAGACCCATGACAAAATCGAAAAACTCAGCGGCCTCCTGTGCTGTCACGCCATCAAAGATAGTGCAGTTGATGGTAACTCTAAAGCCCTTTGAACGGGCAAGTTTGATAGACTCGACTGCATTATCAAACACCCCTGGACGACCTACTCCGGCATCATGCCGCTCTCTGTTGCCATCCAGATGGACTGAAAGAGTGAGATAAGGAGTTGGATGGAACTCATCAATGCGTTTTTTGAGCAACACGGCATTGGTGCACAGGTAGATGAACTTCTTACGTTGTACAAAGCCCTCGACTATCTCTGGCATATCTTTGATAAGCAATGGCTCACCACCGGCGATGGATACAACCGGCGCTCCGCACTCATCTATAGCGGAGAGACATTCATCTATACTGAGACGGCGTTTGAGGACCTCTTCCGGAAACTTGATCTTCCCACACCCACGGCATGCAAGATTGCAGCGGAATGAGGGCTCCAGCATTAATACAAGGGGATAGCGTTTCCTCCTCCGCAGTCTCTGACCTATGATATAACGAGCAACATAATATTTCTGAATAAAGGGCATACCCATTATAGACTCCTAATAGTTTTAAAGCTAGATCCACCTACAAAGGTTCATCTCTTGCTTTTTTTAAAGAAATTCCGATTTAGGCAGGCGAAAATGCATTGTTTCGTGCTCACCTTCCATCTCCTCCACCTTTTCTACGCCATATCTGCGTAATCTTTTCAGGACGTCCTGGACCAGGACCTCTGGTGCAGAAGCCCCAGCAGTAATACCTATCCTGCTTGATTTTGTAAACCAGGATGGATCAATTCCATCCGCGTCCTCTATCAGATAGGCAGACAGGCCCCTTTGCTCTCCCACCTCGCGAAGGCGATTTGAGTTGGAACTATTCCGCGCCCCCACTACCAAAAGTACATCAATATCTTCAGCCAATCTACGGACCGCGTTCTGCCGGTTCTGTGTGGCATAGCAGATGTCAGTCAAGTCAGATCCCTTAATGTTTGGGAAACGTCGCTTCATGGCAGCAATTATCTCACGGGTATCCTCAATACTCAGGGTCGTCTGGGTGACATAGGCAAGCCGGTCCGGATCTGTAATACGCAATGATTCCAGATCTGTAATATCAGACAATACATGCACTGGACCATCGATACAGCCACGGGTGCCTTCAACCTCTGGATGACCACGATGACCTATGATGATGACCTCCATGCCCTTGCGGCTGTAACGCTGTGCCAGGACATGTACCTTGGTAACCAGGGGACAGGTGGCGTCGATGACCTTAAGGCTTCGCCTCTCTGCATGCTTAACAAGTGCGGTGGAAACTCCATGGGCACTGAAGATGGTGACCGCACCTGATGGCACTTCATCCAGATCTTCGACAAAATGGGCGCCACGGGTCTGTAGATTTTCAACCACATAGCGATTATGGACTATCTCATGGAGGACATAGACAGGTATACCATGGGCCTCAAGCGCACGTTCGACGACTTCTATTGCACGAACTACCCCGGCACAGAATCCACGGGGTTTTACAAGTATTACTTCCATCGTTCTATCCTGATCTGATTATCTCTTTTCCATATTTGCCTCTTGTCTTGATCTGAGCAAGGCAGGCAATACAATTAAGGTACATATAAGGGTGAAGGCTATACCTATAGTAAGCAACTGGCCCATACTCCTTATGCCCCTGTGGGTAGATAGAATAAGGCTACCAAAGCTACAGATAGTGGTCAAGGCACTGTAGACTACAGCCCGGGCCGTACTGGTATGCAATATCTGGCTATCGAGAGGCATAATATGCGCCCGATGTACCATGTGTATCCCATTATCGACCCCAACACCGAGCAAGAGAGGCAGGGCAATTACGTTGGCAAAATTGAAGGGAATATCAAACAACACCGAGGCCGCACCAGTAAATGCCCCTGCAAGCAACAGAGGCAAGAGCACCAGGATGGTGTCCGATCTAGGCCGCATCAGGACCAATAGCAGAACCGTAATAGCAAACAGTGATAACAGAGATGCCTGCTGAAAGGCCCTGACCACGGCATCACCTGCCTCAAGATCGATTACAGGCGGGCCAATGGCATTGGGGAGTACACTGTGGACTGCGACGACAAAACGGCGTAGGGCTGTGCTGTCAAGCAGGTTCTCTCTAGGAAATATCTCGACACGATAGCGTCCATCTCTGGTTACCCAACGTCTGACCAGGTCCTTTGGCAGGTTGTCCCGGGTAATTCGGTCGGCCTCCAGGGATGCCTGAAGAAGGCGCAACTGCTCTGGCAGAGAGCTTAGCAGACTCCTGTTAAGCTCTTTAAGCATACGTGCCGTCTGCTGTCCCTGTGTATTGAGTGCAGAATCGAGACGCGTTAGGTCAGTATGCAGAGTTCGCGCAGCACGGACAAGGGGAGAATTACCACCTCTCTTGAGATAATCCTCAAGAGATAAAGAGAAATCATGCATTGCGGATATCTGCTCTGCAGGACTAGATGGCGGTTGATGGGCCATCTCCAGGAGCTCAGGCCCAATAACCAGGGCAATATCTCCAATAATGTCCAGCTTTTCTGCTTGATGTGAAGGGATAAAATCTCCCAGTGTAACGCACTTATAGACCGGATCCAGTTTATCAAGACGGGCCCCATATTCTGTGGCGGCCTTGAAATTTGGTGCCAATACATTGAGAGACCATGGTGATGTCTTGCTGTTTGCAAGCAGTTTTTTGAGAACAACTACCGATTCGCTATTAGGATCTCGAAGGTCCAGGGTATTTCGGTCAAAAGAGACTCGTGGCAACAGCAATAGTGCGCCCATACCTAGCACCAGCGTCCCAATCCAGATGACACGTGCATATCGTGAGGTAAGAGAAGAAAACAAACCTCTAAAGTGTCTTGGTGACTGGGTGCCTATCACTACCTTTGGGCTGAGAGGCATCAGGCTGAGCAATGCCGGCAGTACTGTAAGGCTGACAAATAAATCAATGAAGATGCCGGTGCCAGAAATTATACCCAGCTCGGCCATCCCGGCAAAGGCAGTCGGTACAAAGGCATAGAAACCAATGGCGGTAGTAACAGCACAGAGCACCAGAGAACTACCGATGTTTTGGGCGGTCTGCGCTAAGGCCTCTGAGTGGTTATTCCCCTTCTGGATCAATTCCTTGTAATGCAGGCAGAAATGGATCGCATAATCCACACCCAAACCAATATACAAGACCGCAAAGGTCACAGAGATCAGATTCAGATGGCCTACAGCAACACAGGCAAATCCGGCAGTCCAGATCAGACCTATAGTCAAACTCAGCAGGCTGACAGACACCAGCCATAACGAGCCTAACCCGGCAAATAAGATGGCCCCGACCAGGATCGTAGAGACTATACTGGCAAGCTTTGCTCCTCGACGCACACTCTGCCACTGATCATATTTAAGGGGTATCTCGCCGGTAAGGCCTACATTTATCCCATAATTCTTGGTAAGATGAAGTTCTCTTGTAAGACGACGTACTTCTCGTATGGCCGCCTTGGCAGGAAGGAGGTGACTGTAGTCAACTCGTGGCTGTACCACAATGAAGCGACGCAATCTGTCCGGGTCTACATTACCGCCGTGCATCAATTCCTGCCAAGAGACATCATAGTGCCTGTGGTTAAGAAGGGCTTCAATGGCCTCGCTTATCTGGTGAAACAAGGGAGTCAGGTCAATATTTTTTCCGTCTATGACTGCATTAACCGCATCAGTCAACATGGAAAACAGGCCTCGCAGATTCTGGTCACGGGCCAATTTTCCCAGAAACGGTTGGATCTTTGCCAGATTATCTGCCAGGTCTTCAAGTTTTTTCGGGCTGAGATACAGGAGGCCATGCCTCTCAAAAAATCTGCCACCGCCTGGGACATAGACTGTCTTAAATATGCCTGGCTCCTTCCTGAGAGAATTGGCCAAGGTCGTAGTCGCTCCCTGGGCAAGGTCCGGGGTCTTCCCATGGATTACAATAAGCATCGTACC
>JALTHV010000105.1 GCA_027004315.1 Deltaproteobacteria bacterium | reverse complement strand
CCATGGCCCTCATTATTCTTGACCATGTATATGACAGGGATACCCCTCTTCCTCAGGGCCTCTACCATTTGATCTGATTCTGCCTTATTTACCCTTGGGTCATTCGCTCCCTGGGCAATAAAGAGGGGCGCTCTGATCCGATCGACATGAAATAGGGGTGAGACCTCCCTCAGAAGCCCCTTATCTTTTACAGGATCACCAATCATCTGATAGAGCACTTGACGGCCCAGTTCCCAATAGGGCGGGATGGTCTTTAACAGCAGAAAGATATTGGAGATACCCACATAATCAATGCCACAGGCATAGAGGCCAGGAGTAAAGCTAAGCCCTGCCAAAGCGGCATAACCGCCATAAGAGGCGCCATAGATCCCAACTCGTTTTGGGTTGACAATACCTTTACGAATCAGATACTGTACCCCATAGGTAATATCGTCCTGCATCTTCCTGCCCCACTGTTTGAAGCCTGCCTCCCAGAATTTTTTGCCATATCCAGTAGATCCCCTGAAGTTCATCTGTAGGACAGCATAGCCACGGTTGGCCAGGAACTGCACTTCAGGATCAAAGCCCCACACATCACGTGCCCAAGGTCCACCATGGGGATTGACTACAAGGGGCAGATTTTTTGGCTCTATGCCTCTTGGCAGGGTCAGATAGCCATGGATCGTCAGGCCATCTACTGACTGATACTCAATTGGTTTCATGTCCGCCATGTATTTCTCATTAAGCCATGGCGAGACATCTATTAATTTTCTAAAGTCGTTATCTTTCCTGTTGTAATAGTAATAGGCACCCATTGACTTATCGCTAAAGGTACGCACCAAGACTCTGTCTTCATTTTTACTCATATCTGTTACAACTACTTCATAGCCTGGGAGGCGTTGTTCAAGATATTCTTGTAGCTCTTTGCGTTTTTTATCAAAGAAATGGTAGTGGAGCCTATCTGTTATATATGTTACCCCTGTGATTACCTTACGTTTTTTTGACCTCAGAAGATTAGATACATCGACTTGAGGATTTTCAAAAATGACCTTTACTTCTCTATTTTTATGAGGATCGTATTTTACAATAGCACACTTATCACGCCCAATATCAGATGAGGCATAGATATATTTATTATCAAAACTAAAGAATATGGGATCTATTGTGTCTCTAAAGTCTTTAGTCAATAAGACTCGAAATTTGTCTGATTCCCTATCACGATATAAAATACTGCTTTTAATACCATCTGAAGTTACTGCTATACGCAGTTTTCCATTGTTGTCCGTGAGCCAGCCATCAATATCACCCGGGTTTTTGGCAATCATCTTCATCTTGCCGGTGTTGATATTAATGCGGTAGGCATCAAAGATGCGTTTATCGCGCCTATTCATTCCTATAATCATTTCCTTATCGTTATCTTCCAGCCTGTCGATAACCTGGACCCTTACCCGATTAAAAGGGGTCAGATCCCTCAGATTTTTGCCATCTATGTCCACGGCATACAGCCTAAAATTCTCATCACCGCCTTTATCCTGCACAAAGGCAATGCGGTGATTGTTCGCCCAGAAATAACCTGCTATATCTCTCTTTGTTGCATTGGTGATGCGGGTAGCCTTTTTCTCACCAATTTTTTGGACATAGACATTCATCCTGTCTTTCCAAGGTCCCATAAAGGCGAGATATTTACCATCAGGTGACAGTCGAAAGGATACCTTTTCAGGGTTCCTGAAAAAGGCCTTCATGGGAATGAGGGGTGGTAGCCCTGCCTCAAGCCTATTCCCATTCAAGAGGCCAAGACCCAAAAGAGACAGAAGACCTATTAAGAAAATCTTTTTCATGATACCTCCAAGATTATTTAATCCGCAGATTTCGCAGATTACACAGATGACTCGTAACCGTTCACACCCCCTGTTACAACCGTCCACGTCCCCGGCCAGCGCTAGCATTTTTCAGGGTTTCAGTGCGAATTAATAGGCAGAGACCCTGATCTTGTGCATCAAGCGATGCTCCTGAAACCCTGAAAAAGGCTAGCGCTGGCCAGGGGGAATGTGAACAGTTACATTAAAAGGACTCAAAGCAGGCTGTACGGATCCACGTCTATTTCCATCCTTACACTGGAAGGCACCAGATCTGCCTTCCTTGATAAAAGACCGGAGCACACTGCCCTCAGGCCTGACAGCGACGAAGACTTGAGGAGTATCTGCCAGCGATAGCGGTCTCTGAGTTTTACCCTGGGCGCCGGTGCAGGTCCCAGGACCTCTACCTGAGGTCCATCCTTAATACCCCGTGCCAGCCTTCTTGCCAACCTTGCTGCATCACCACTGGTGTTACAGACAAGGGCCTTTTTATAACCTGAGAAGCGGAGATTGATCAAGCGTCCGAAGGGTGGATATCCAAGGGCCTTCCTAAAGCCCGATTCCTTTTTATAAAAACCCTTAAAGTCATAGACCTTGGCACAGTCCAGGACATAGTGATCAGGCAACCAGGTCTGTATCAAGACCTGCCCTTGGCGTTTTCCACGCCCCGCCCTGCCTGCCACCTGGGCAAAGAGCTGAAAGGTCCTCTCGGCTGCACAATATTCCGGAAAATTCAGGGAGAGATCTGCCCACAATATCCCTACCAGGGTAAGGCCGGGGAAGTCGTGGCCCTTGGTAATCATTTGGGTACCTACCAGTATATCCAGGCGACCTTCGCGGAAGTCCAGGACCACTTTTTCCAGATGCCTTCGTCCCTGAACTGTATCCCTGTCCAGCCTCGCAACCCTTGTCCCTGGAAAGGTATCTTTGAGGTCAGATGCCACCCTCTCAGTGCCATAGCCAAGGGCCTTGACTGCCTGTCCCCCGCATCGCGGGCAGAGAGGCAGGGCAGCCGATTCCATACCACAATAGTGGCAGCGGAGCACTCCATCTGTCTTGGCCCCTGTCGCTTTGCCTCCACGATGCCACGTAAGTGCGACTTCACAGTGCGGGCACCTGAACACATACCCGCAATCAGGACAGAATACATAGGTTGCAAAGCCCCTCCTGTTGAGAAAGAGCAGGACCTGCTCTTTCCTGTCCAGCGTGTCCCTGATTGCCTCTTTAAGTCTATCTGAGAGCCACTCAGGCCCTGCTGATTTCTTCAATCCGTGCCGGCTATCCTTTTTCCCTTCTTTCCTGCGATCGACTATTACTACCCTGGGAAGGGGCCTCTCGCCCACCCGTTTCTCCATGGTGATCAGTTGATACCTGCCCAGTATGGTATTCCTGTAACTCGATAGAGAAGGTGTGGCAGAGCCCAGGATCACCGTCGCTCCTGACATGCGGCCACGCAACAGGGCCAGATCCCTTGCCTGATATCGAAGTTTTTCAGACTGCTTGTATGAGGGATCATGCTCTTCATCTACTACTATGAGGCCAATATTGGACATTGGGGCAAAGATGGCAGAGCGGGTGCCAATGACTATATTGCTCTCTCCCCGTCTTATCTTCCACCACTGATCCCTGCGCTGTGCCTCTGTCAGGCCGCTGTGGAGTACTGTTACTTCCTCTCCGAACCTGGCGACAAACCAGGCAACGGCCTGGATAGTCATGGCGATCTCAGGGACCAATACCAGCACACCTCGGCCATGTCTGATACACTCTGCAGAGGCCTGGAGATAGACCTCTGTCTTGCCGCTGTCAGTCACCCCGTGTAAGAGCATGGGGTGATAGGACCTGTCAGAAATGGCCTTGTAGATGAGATTGAGGGCCTCCCTCTGTTCCTGGGTGAGTTCCAAAGGGGCCTTGGATGGCCAGGCGGCCAGGTCAAGCCGACACTTTCTGGCCTTTTTGGGACTATCACTTATCTGGGATATGCGTCGATTCCGGGCGGACAGGAGTCCTGGCGGCAGGGCCTCTGCTACTACCTGTCCCAATGGATAGAAATAATAAGACGAGGTCCACTCGATAAATTTGATAAGGGCTTCAGGCAGAAGAGGGACTGTGTCAAGTATCCTTTTGACCTCTTTTAGCTCTATAGAAGGAGGTCTCTTGGCAGAAATCCTCCACACCATCCCAACCATGTCCCTGCGTCCCACAGGTACAAGGACACGGCCGCCCCTGGCAGGGAGACTGTCTCCTGATAAGGCATAGGTAAATATCCTATATACAGGCAGAGGCATTACAACATCTATGAGTTGAACCACTTAATTTTGCCCCTT
>JALTHV010000104.1 GCA_027004315.1 Deltaproteobacteria bacterium | reverse complement strand
TGCAAAGCACCACTTAGCATGAAAGTTTAGAATGCGACTCCAGAATACATCAGAAGAGACAGATAGAAGACTAACATGGAATCGTTATCTGTCAAGACAATAAACTCACTCTACCCCAGCTACTTCATCATACTCAAATAATGTCCTCTACGATATGAGTATTTAGATTGATCTGAGGCCGATACATCTTTTCAGCAGGAGTACTATATCTTTGGCATAAAACGCCATAATCATGCCTAAAAAGAGGCAGATAGCCGAGACCCAGAAGATGCGGATGTGGAGTGCCTGATGATGGAGGAGAAAGAGATCCAGACAGAATATAACCAGCCCCAGGTGAATCAGAGAGGACCCAAGGCGTCTCCAATATCCTCTATAGTGAAAATTCAGGGGCCTCCCTATAAGTACCAAAAAGAAGACCACGACCTGGAGCAGGGCAGAGATAATAAGTACCCATAATACTGCCTCACGCCAACCCCATACTATGTACAGACCTATGGCAACAATCCCTAATAGTGCCATGAAGCCCTGTAGCCAGTTAGTGGGAAGCAGCCGCTTGGGTATGCAGAGACCAAGGGTCAAAAAGAGGGCCACGAGGAGTGGGGCAAGAAGGCTGTTCATATCTCCCTCAAAGGCCACCTTGACTGCCGGTGTCACGCTCTGGAGATTGGCCCATTTAAAGTAAAACATCCCTCCTATGCAGAGGATAGAGATGAGAAACATTATCCCCACTGTGATCAGGATCAGAATAAAATCATAGTTTAATCGCCGCATTTCACTATCCTGAGTGCTCTCCAGGAAAGAAGAAGGAGGCCATAATAGTAAAGAGCATGGCAGCAAAACAGAGGATGCCAAGCCCTCCTACAAAATTCCACATCCCCTTACGCGACAGATACAGTCGGGCATGGAGGTATGTGGAAAAGACTATCCACATCATGAGAGAACTTGCTATCTTTGGATCCCACCACCAGTTAGGTCCCCATGCCTCCAGTGCCCAGGGATATCCAAGGAGCATGCCTACTGTCAGGAGGAGATAGCTGAGCTTTGCATAGACATAGGTCATGGCCTCACAGAGCGGCTCTCTGGTCCAGAGCATGGCAACACAGCCGGCAAAGAAGACAGTGAGGCCGGCATAGGACAGAAAAAGCAGGGGTGGATGTACCCACATGTAACTGGCATTATAGTAAAAGATGAGCCTGGGGTAACACCGCATGAAGAGTTTGAGGCGCTCTATAGGGGCCAGAGGTGCGAACCAGGGGCCAATTTCTTCAAAGAAGTGGGAAAGGGGCTGATGAAAGGGGTTACAGACAAGGCAGAGGATAACCATCTGGATAATAAGGAGAACCTGAAGCAGAATACGAAAGACTGACTGATTCAGTCTACGCCAGGCCCAGAGGGCCATTCCTGCGTAGCCCAAAAACCAGAAGAGGTATTTTTCATTCTCCAGCCAAAACGGGAGGGTATACCTGGGTGGTGCTGCCGGATTATAAAGAGGAAGGGCATAAGAAGAGCGGCTGTTTATGCCCTTCAGCCACCAGTTGGCCATATTGGCCAGGTTCTCTGGAAGCCGCAGGACCAGATGCCGGTGAATCTCCCAATGGAACCAGATTACCAAGATCAGTCCTATGGAAAGTAGCCCTGAAATGACCGACATCAGGATATAGGCAATATGCTCAGGCCTTTCCTTGGATTGCATAAGCTGCCAAGGGATGCAGATGGCCATGGCTCCTGTAGCAAAGAGGAGGAGATAGGTCAGGAAGCCACCTGAGCTCTGGTAGAAATCTATGACCGAACGGAATTCTGACATCAGATGCACTCTACAATTATACATGGATACGGATTTTTACTACACTAGAGTCCTGTTTATATAGCAGAGACTGCTATAAGTCAAAATAATTCGGTTATGAATGTTCGCGGTATACAAAAAGGCCTTTCTTGACGCTGGATGTCTCTTCATGTAAAGAGAGAAACCATGAAAGGCAGAGGTCAGATGACAGAGGTCGGAGGTCAGATGACAGAGGACAGATGACAGCAACCAGAGGCCAGAAACCAGAAAGATTGGAGCGTTTGAGAGAGATAGTCCTGGAAGAGTCATTCCGCTACAGTGAGGGGCATCCCTTTAAGCTGGTGTCTGGTGCATTAAGCCCATTTTACTTCGACTGCAAGAAGACAACCCTGGATCCTGAAGGGGCACACCTGATCGGAGAGATCCTCTTTGATAGGGTAAAAGACTGGCCGGTTGTCGGTGTGGGCGGGTTGACCCTGGGTGCCGACCCTATTGCCGCTGCACTGATGCACATGGCCTGGTCTCATGGACGCCGCATTGCCCAGTTTATTGTCCGGAAGGAGTTAAAGGGACATGGGGCGGTAAAATGGGTCGAAGGTAACCTCTGCAGGGGTGACCAGGTCCTGGTAGTGGACGACGTAGTAACGACCGGCGGTTCTGTTATCAAGGCGGTTGAAAGGGCGCTTGAAGATGGATTGAACATCTATGGTATAGTAGTACTGGTTGATCGTGAGGAGTTTGGTGGGATGAAAAGGGTTCGGGAGGCCATGCCTGGCCATCCGGTAGAGGCATTAATTACCAAGACGGAAATCATGACCCTGTACAGAGAGCGATATCAGGTATGAGAGCAAATAACAAAAAGAAGAAATTATCTATTATAGGTGCAGGGGCTGTAGGAACGGCTGCTGCCCAGTGGGCCGTGAGTAAATCTGTAGCAGACACTATAGTATTGCTGGACGTAGTGGAGGGCCTTCCCCAGGGAAAGGCCCTTGATCTCATGCAGACATCCCCGTTGCATGGATTTACGGCCGCTGTAGTTGGGACCAATGACTATGCCGACACGGCCAATTCGGATGTAATTATCATAACCGCCGGGCTTGCCCGCAGGCCTGGAATGAGCCGAGACGACCTTTTAGGCAAAAATGTCCAGATCATTCGAGAGGTCACTGAGGAAGTTGCCAGATATTCTCCTGACGCATGTCTGGTGGTAGTCACGAACCCTATCGACGCAATGGTCTATACTGTCTTTAAGGTATCTGGCTTTCCAAAGCAGCACGTGGTGGGAATGGCCGGAGTCCTTGATTCCGCCAGGTATCGCACATTTATAGCCCAGGCCCTGGATGTGGCCCCTTCTGATGTAACTGCCCCTGTAATGGGCATACATGGCGATAACATGCTCCCCCTGGTGAGGCTTGCCAGTGTCGGAGGGGTGCCTATAGAGATGCTTTTGTCCAGAGAGAAGATCAAAGAAATAGTCCATCGCACTCAGTGCGGAGGTGCAGAGATAGTAGGATACCTCAAGACAGGCAGCGCCTTTTCTACCCCTGGTCTTGCTGCAGTAGAGATGGCCCAATCCATTCTCAGAGATGAAAGGAGGGTGCTGCCCTGTGCGGTCTATCTGGAAGGAGAGTTTGGTATCAGCGGCATATTCCTGGGTGTACCAGTGGTACTTGGGGAAAACGGGGTAGAACGTATCCTGGAATTTCCCCTTTCGCACGAGGAGCAGGAGGCCTTAGACAGATCTGTGAAGGCAGTAGAGAGGCAAGTTGCGGCTACAGGCCTCTGATCTATGTCGATTAAACGGGCCTCTATTTTTTGGTTGTCTCTGATAGCGGTCCTTATCTGTCTGGCTGCCCTGTATCGGCTCCTCTGGCTGCCCAGATTTCCCATATCTGTCTTAGAGCAGGTCCCTCCAGACAAATTCCCGGTCTTTAGAGACCCTGGGGACAAAAGGGGACTTAAAAAGGCCGTCTCGGCCAGCCTGGCCTATCTGGATGGACGGAGGGACAATGAACAACTGGCCTGGACCCGGCATAATTCCATAACTGTAGGTGCCTTGAGAGAGACGCTTGAGGCCTTTTCCTGCCTATTGAACAAAAATCTGCATCAGGAGGCATTTCAAGAGGGGATACGTCGCCTGTTTAAGGTCTATAGGGTAAGGAAGGGCAGAGATTGGAAGGATCCTCGTGGCCCGGTCCTTGTGACAGGGTATTTTCAACCCGAGCTAGCTGCCTCTTTGAGCCCGAGTAAGGAATTTTCTTATCCCCTATATGGAAATCCTCCAGACCTCGTTAGTATAAAGCTGAATGAATTTGACCCATCTCTCCCAGACAAGACCCTTTGGGGGAGGTTGTCAGGTCAGAGACTTGTGCCATATTATACACGG
>JALTHV010000103.1 GCA_027004315.1 Deltaproteobacteria bacterium | reverse complement strand
ACAGGCATGTTCATTGGATCACCACTGCCGAGGAAATAGTGACACTTATCTGCACAGGCACCGCACCTTACACAGATATCCATATATATCTTGAATGTACGATACTTGCTGAGCATGTCCCTCATTTTATTGAGAAACCGCTCCTTCCAGTCATCAGGAAGTTCCCAGTCATCATCTTCGACTACCCAATACTTTCCCCAGTCACTCCGATCATTCATCGATGCCTTTTTCAAGACCTCTGGCCTAGCTGGATAGCAATAGATACCAGGCCTGATATTAACTGGAGTATCCATCCAATTGCCACGAGGCGGCTTGTAATCGATGTTCAGTAGTTCATAATACTTAGGAAGCTTTGTCATTTTCTATTCCCTCTCCACTGGTATTCCAGCAGCCTTCATTTTTTCTCTGAAATCATTTTCATAATCTTCATAAGAATGGATATCGACAGGATAGTTCCAGGGATTGACATGCATCTTCTCACGGTTGGTGTTTGCCAGATTCCTCCCCGGGCTGAGGAACACACCCCCTGCATGCATCAATTTGCTGAACGGAAAATATATAAACAGACTACTCACAAGTGTCACATGGATAAAAAAGATCACCCCGATCCCCTTAGGCATTACAGGATGGAGACTGGCCAGACCTACCGTAAGCTGCTTCACACTGATGATATCTACCCTGATAAAATAGCGCATAAGGATACCAGTAGCGCCAATACAGAAGATCAGGACAAGAGGAAAGTAATCGGCAGGAAGAGAGATGTAGCGCATCTTGGGAACTACAAGCCTCCTTATAAAGAGATAACTCACCGCCACTAACAGCAAGACATCTGTAAGATATAGCCCCGGTACACCTACCTGGAGAATCCCATCTAAGGTATCAAGCCCTTTCACAAAACCAGGTATAGGTGCCATAAAGAGCCTCAGGTGCCTGATAGCAATAATAAGAAAGGAATAGTGAAATAATAATGCACCGGCCCAAATCCACTTTGATGGACTATAGATGATATTGCCGTTTGCCATCTCCGCCTTTGTATGCCTGAAAAGCGAACGGAAGAAAAATACCTCAAAAAACATACGGCCTATAACACCAAGTGTGCTGCTTGGGCATTCTAGCTTGTTCTGTTTTATCCAGGGTAGGGTCTTCTGCTGCCCACACGTAGTAGGTATGCGAAAAGGAACAGGCGATCGCCCCCAGTCTACAACACGATAGATAAATCCCCCAATAAATATGACAAATGCCGTATAAGGGAGAAAAATCCCAAAGATGGGCTGCAGACCTGGTACCTGCGCTCCAAAGAAAGCAACCAAGATAATTGCCAGAACCGCACCTAGTGCTATACCTAACGATACCTTTACATCCATTACCCTTACCTCACTCTGTCTTGACCGAAGATATCAAGACCTTCACTCAATCCGGTATTTTTACCCTGCCTCTGCTCTTGTCTTATCTTATAAGAGAGACACATGGCTCCTGTCCCGTCTTCTATAAGAAATGGCCTCACTCTCACGAACTCATTCAATTTGACCCTCCATACCTTCTCCCGACGTCCCATATACACATCAAAAGCAAGGAGGGCAAGATAATCTATCCTCGACTCAAACTCCAATAGATCTTCAAAAAGTCCTGCCTCCTTTATATCCTCTGCCAATTCCTTCCTAATAATCTTTTTCAGCAAAAAGACAATGGCAACAGCCGCTGAAGGCACAAAATCCTGAACTGCCCTGATCTTAATAATATTATCAAGGAAAAAAGATATCTTCTCCGAGTCATTTACCCCCTTGAGAAGTTCATCAAATAGAGGCCCCATAGTCCTGGAGATCTCAAAGCCTATAGGATTGGCAAACTCATTCTTCTGTTTTCTAAAAAATTCTACGGTCTCAGGAGGATAAGTTTCTTGAACGACCTGAATCCATCTATCCACAATGCTATCTCTTTTTTTTTCAAGAAGTCCCTTTAGATCCATATCTCAACTGATCCTCCCTTAATACTATAAATCTAGATACCTGCCATCTCTCATCACATCAGCAGGAATAAATCTAGACCCAACATATCCCATCCTCATATCTGGTTCCAGAAACTCTCCAGAAATTTATGAATGACAATTCATAGTAAACATCTCTATAGACAAAATGTGATTCTGTGTCAAGGCCAAGATGATTAAATTAGACTATAGACAGGCAAAAAATAAATGTACTGTGCAAAATCAAGATTCTTGACTCTTGAAGGCACAAGCTGTTAGTTCTATGGACGTCATATTTACAGGGTCCATCAATCACGGGCAAGAGGACCGACCATCCTCCCAAAGTCGCCGGGAGGTAATCGGACCTGCCACAACAGACTATTAAAAAATATAAAAATGAAGATATTGCTCATATATCCCTATTGCCTTGAAGATCGGATCTACGATTACGATATAAAAGCTGTACCTATAGGCCTCTATTACATAGGAGCTGTACTAAAGGAAAATCACCATGATGTCAAGATACTAAATTGGCATAATATTAATAAGACACCTGAAAAAATCAAGGACATCCTGGCAAAAGAAAAACCGGACCTCATTGGCATTTCCATTTTACATGCAAACCGCTGGGGCGGCATAGAGATCGCCCAAATCGCAAAAAAACTGGACCCGGGGGTAAAAATTACCTTTGGCGGGGTTGGGGCTACTTTTCTGTGGAGGCATCTCCTGACCAATTTCCCGGAAATAGACTTTATCGTTATAGGAGAGGGAGAATATACCTTTCTGGCTCTGGTAAACTGTATCGGGAAGGAAGATTACAAGTATATTGAAAAGATTAAGGGGATTGCCTTCAGAAAGGAAGGTAAGGTCTTAAAGACAGAGGATGCCCCATTTATTGAGAACATCGATAGTCTCCCTATCCCAGCAAAGTACTTTAGATATCAGCATGTTAGCTCGTCAAGAGGTTGCCCGTGGAACTGCTCTTTTTGCGGATCTCCTAAATTTTGGAAACGTAAAGTAAGATTTCACTCTCCGGACTACTTCGTTGAACAACTGGACCTACTTTACAAAAAGGGAATAAATTTTTTTTATTTCTCAGACGATACCTTTACACTCAGGAAGGATCGGGTAATCGAGATCTGTAAAAAGATCCTGGAGAGGAATCTCCATATCACCTGGTTTGCCATCTCACGAGTAAACTATGTGAGTGAAGAGGTATTATACTGGATGAGAAGGGCCGGCTGCATCCAAATTAGTTACGGCGTAGAAAGTGGCTCGGAAAAGATAAGGGATTTCCTCAACAAGAACATCGAGACTCGTGATATCAAAAGGGCCTTTTCCCTGACCACAAAGTATGGAATCCTTGCACGTGCCTACTTCATCTATGGCTGTCCTGGAGAGAGCTGGAAAACTATTCAGGAGACCATAGATCTGATCCACATCATCAAACCGATGAGCATTATCTTTTATATCCTTGATCTATTCCCAGGGACGGCACTCTATTCAAAATTCAAGAAAAAATTTATGGTATCAGACAAGATCTGGTTACAGCATATAGAAGACATCATGTATTTTGAAACTGATCCCCACCTGTCCAGGGAAATGATATTGGCCTTCGGTAAAAAGCTCAGGAGGACATACCATGAAAACCTCCACCACTATGTCGATGCTATCGAACTCATAGATAAAAAAGAACTCTACAGACTGCATGCAGACTTTTGTTCAAGGATGGGAATGACCTTCAGCCATGGAGACTATGCAAAGATCGATGCCGTCAAGAAAAAAGAAGAGACTGCTGAAAAATTATTCAAAAAGGCACTAAGTTATTACCCTGACCATCGAGCTTATCTGGGATTGGGAATCATCAAACAAAAAAACAGGAACCATGAAGAATCAATCAGGATACTCTCAGAAGGCGTTAAATATTTTCCAGACAGTGAGAGCCTGAATACGTGCCTGGGGATAAGTTATATGAATTTAGGGAGATTCGACAAGGCGCTATCATACCTCCTGAAATTTCCAGATTCAAAAGGGACCCTTCCATATATTGCCGGTTGCTATAAGGCATTAGGCGACCTTGAAAGAGAAGCGACCTCTCTTGAACGACTCCGTTCTCTGCAAAGAGAGTATTGACATCTGAGACTAGAGACCAATATCATGTCCAGAATGAACCTACCCAGACTCGTCGTCGCTGCTCTTAAAGGCGG
>JALTHV010000102.1 GCA_027004315.1 Deltaproteobacteria bacterium | reverse complement strand
GTGCACCCACTGCAGCACCTCCAGTGCTCCCATAAATAGCGCCCTTCTGGGTCTGTGTCTGGGGTGCAGCACAGGAAGACAACATTGCCAGAATTAATCCAAAGATAATCCAGGAATAGATTTTCATGACCTTACCTCCTTATCCGGTTTAACAGCCTTCTACCTTTATCCTGACAGACTCGATCTTCAAAGAGACTATGTACTCCACAGGAGACAAAAACCTTCTTTGCCTTGAGGATTATACAGGATTCGCTCTCTTTACTCACTACATAATATTTTTTTCTTTCGGCCTAGCTAAGACTATTTCATCTATTTTACTATCACTTCTTACACAGAATACAATCCCTGTCACGACTTTATTCGGGCACCATTATCAGGCAGAAATTTCTTTCTGCTTAACAGACCTTCGTATCATTTTTGGACACGGCTGTCACCTTTCTTTTTGACGGGAGACCCCGTAGTAGGGGCGAAAGATCTTTTGCCCATACAGGGCTAACGCAAATCGTTTTCAGAAGAACATCCTGTGATCGGTTACCACAGGTTGGGGAACGATCTTTGCAGTCTATCTTCTCTAGAGAGAAGGGACTATGACCCAGATTGAGCACTATATAGATCATGCCACATCAATTCTGACAGAAGGATTGGGAATAGAGGCCCTTGAATTGCGGGCACTCTATGAGATCTCGCAACTCTTGGGCTCGGCCCTGCATCTTGACAAGGTACCATCTCAAATCCTGTACATCCTTCACAATACACTACATATGGAGCATGGTGATCTGCTTTTGCTATATGGGCCAGGCAAACGCCTGAGTATAAGGGCATCTTATAGTTCAGTACCTAAAGAGGAACCCTATGGCATTTATGCTCTAACTGATGGTATTTGCAGTAAGATTTCCCAGGTATGCTCTCCATTTATAGTACCGAATATCCAGAGTGAACCCCTATTCCTGAGCAAACTCCATCTCAAGGATCTCCCTAGCAAAGAGAAACTTTCCTATATTGGCGTGCCTATTATCTTGTTCCGGGAACCCGTAGGGGTACTCACTGTAGACCGTGTCTTCGATCTAGAGGTCTCTCTTGAAGAAGACATTCGCTTTCTTGGCATGGTGGCCGTATTAATTGCCCAGTTCCTTAACCTCTATCAGGCCATTCGCCAAGAGGAAAGGCAACTCCTGGAGGAAAATCAGTCCCTTCGAACCGAACTCCGTAAAAAGCAGGACCCCTCAGGAATCAGTAGATCCAGGCATGAAGTCTCTGAAAGATGCCCATTGAGAGACCTTGAACGTGAAAAGATTGAGGCGGCTCTCCGCCGTCATGGCTGGATTCAGGTCAGGGCTGCCAGGGAACTGGGGTTGACACAGCGTCAGATCGGCTACCGCATCAAAAAATATGGCCTACATCCGCCTGGCTCATAACCAATTATAGGTAACTGTTCACATTCCCCCGGCCAACGGTAGCCTTTTTCAGGGTTTCAGGAGCATCGCCTGATGCACAAGATCATGGCACTTTGCCTATTAATCCGCACTGAAACCCTTCAAAATGCTACTGCTGGCCGGGGACGTAGACGGTTGCAAGAGGAGGGGTGTGGACGGTTACTTCAAAAGGCTACCGTTGGCCGGGGACGTGAACAGTTACAATCACAGGGTGAAAGATAGTCTTACTATTTTGTAGAAAATAGGCTCAGATCTTACATAAATGTTTCAATAGGGATAGATCCCTCATTTCAGATCCTATAGCCCCTTCTCTAACAAATTGTTTTAAAAACAAAAAAATCTAAGGAAGACCTCGTGGCATCAATATTGAGTATAAGCAAAGGTGACTTGTACACAGCATCTCATCATACTTCCAGGGAGGCGGGCAATTATGCAGAAGAGTAAGCAAAATCGTAGAGGGGAAGACACTATTAGGCCAGAGGTCATTAACACTTCGGGGAGTAATATTATGGAAAAGAGAGACAAAAGTAGGATTTGGGTAAAGATAGTTCCGATAGTAATGGTATGCTATATGGCGATCTCAGTCTGTGCCTGGGCTAGTGACGATAAACCTACAATAGATGCCTCTGTAAGTTTTATGAGCCAGTATATATGGCGTGGCCAAGAGCTCAGCAGAGATAGCCTGATCATTGAGCCATCTTTTACGATTGGGTATAAAGGACTTGCTGTTAATATATGGCAAAATATTGATACGAACTATTGGGATACCTCACATGATGCGGATAACCTGAACGAGACAGATACCACAATTTCCTATAGTCATGACTTTGGCCGTTTTGGATTGGAGATAGGTTATATCTGGTACGCTCTGGTTCAGACAGATGATAGCCACGAGGTGTATGCATCTGCTACACTTAGCACCTTTCTTTCCCCAAAATTGACAGTATATAGGGAATTTGCCCATGCGCCCAGTACCTATATTACTTTGGCCATATCCCACAGTATAGCTTTTCCATGGCATGGTATCAGCCTGGATCTTGGCCTGAAGGGGAGTTACCTGATCTCCAACGATAAAGGGGCCTATCCAGATCCCAGTAATCCGGACAAGAGATATATCGATTTTCATGATGGTCTTCTTTCTGCTGCACTAAATGTTCCTGTAAACAATTATATTACAGTAAGCCCTGAGGTTGACTGGTCCTTTCCCCTTTCAAGTGATGCAGCCAAGGATATGGCAATGCGGAATGCCGGGCATGGTGCCAAAGACAACTTTGTCTATGCCGGTCTCTCAGTAAGTATGGCATTTTGAGAAGCTACATTTTTGCTACAAAAATGTAACATTTGAGGCAAAAAGCTACAAAAATGTAGTAGTTGGCTCTATGGCAGGGAGGGATCTGAAGCTCAAATAATCAAAAGAAACAGAGAGTTAACCAAAAACTTGGGCCGTGGCATCGTCTTTGCTAGATAAATCTCTCTTTAGGCAATAGTATGACAAAAGTGTAGGTCTGAAAGGAGATAGTCTATGCCTCAGATCCAAGGAGGAGATACCGCATTCGTACTGATTGCGGCAGCGTTGGTATTTTTGATGACCCCTGGGCTGGCCCTCTTTTACGGAGGGATGGTAAGAAGCAAAAATGTGCTAGGTACCATTATGCAGAGTTTTATTATAATCTCTGTAATCAGTCTGGAGTGGATTTATCTGGGCTACAGTATGTCCTTTGGCCCTGATGTTGGGGGATTTATTGGGAATTTTTCCTGGCTGGGATTAAGGGGGGTAGGAGCGGCACCCAATCCTGACTATGCCTCAACCATACCGCAGACTGTATTTATGATCTATCAGTGCATGTTTGCGGTGATTACTCCTGCTCTCATCACAGGGGCCTTTGCAGAACGTATGCGTTTTGGCCCTTTTCTTTTATTTACTTTTCTCTGGGCCGTTGTGGTTTACAACCCAGTATGTCACTGGGTCTGGGGCGCTGGTGGCTGGCTAAAGGCCAAAGGGGTCTTGGATTTTGCCGGAGGGCTGGTAGTGCATCTGACATCTGGTGCCGCAGCTCTGGCTGCAGCCCTGGTTTTGGGTCGGCGCAAGGGATATGGGAAGGAGAGTTTTCTGCCCCATAACCTCCCAATGACACTCCTTGGTGCCGGGATCCTTTGGTTTGGGTGGTTTGGTTTTAATGCCGGGAGTGCCTTGGCTGCAAATGCAATTGCCGGGACAGCCTTTGTATCTACCCATCTTGCCGGCATGTCTGGCATGGCTATGTGGGTCCTGGTGGAGTGGTTGCACCGGGGCAGACCTACAACACTTGGTGCGGCCTCGGGTGCAATAGCAGGTCTTGCCACGGTGACCCCAGCGGCTGGATTTGTTGGCCCAAATTCTGCTGTCATTATAGGTGTTTTGGCTGGAATCTGCTGCTATGTGGCAGTAAGCGCCAAAAGCAAGTTTGGCTACGATGACAGCCTGGATGTCGTAGGCATCCATGGTGTCGGGGGGCTGCTTGGCTCGCTGTGTCTTGGGATCTTTGCCACTAAAGCAGTAAATCCTGGGGGCGCAGATGGCCTCCTTGCAGGGAATCCAGGCTTTTTGGGGGTCCAGGCCCTTGCTGTATTGGTGGTACTAGTCTACGCCTTTGTAGTAAGCTGGATCCTGCTCAAGCTTGTAGATGCCATTATAGGTCTGAGATTGCCACGAGAGCAAGAGATCGAGGGTCTGGACCTGAGCGAACATAGTGAAACGGCTT